>JBGTRS010000090.1:0-12074 GCA_041940665.1 Pyrinomonadaceae bacterium
GTTCCCGTATTTCTGTGCTGAAATATTCGCTGATCTGCTGTTGTGAGGGTTTTCAGAAACCCGCACATCACCGTTAAAACGATAACCACGCCGTTTTAATGTTTCGATAAACGGCTTGCCGTCCAGGCGTTTGCCGAGCGTTTTCCTCAGAATGTATAAATACTGCGAAAGGTTCGATTCTTCGACGACCGCATCCGACCAGATTATTTGCATCAGATCGTCCTTGGCGACCACTTCGCCGTGCCGTTCGACCAAGGCCAGAAGCGTTTCGACGGCTTTCGGCGTCAGATTGATTTCCTGATCTTTATGCCAAAGCAGGAGGTGGGCGGCATCCAGCCGAAAATCTTCAAACTCATAAACCTTGTAACCGCAGAAATTACCCATCTTAAAGTTAAATTGAGAATTTTTTAATTTTAAATCCAAAGACATTTCTACCGACTCCGTTTTTAATTTGATTTACGGAGAGCGGATGAATTTTTTCAAGCCACGATGCACTTACTCAATAAGAAGATAAAGGCATTGTAACGTATTCGTTTCAAAAACCCAACAAATTTTTTGAGGCGAAAAAACATCCGCTTTCTGCTGAAAATCAGTTGGTAAAGTAATAAGCAAAAGTAAC
This sequence comes from Pyrinomonadaceae bacterium, assembly GCA_041940665.1. GTDB lineage: Bacteria > Acidobacteriota > Blastocatellia > Pyrinomonadales > Pyrinomonadaceae > Aridibacter. The sequence goes on from JBGTRS010000090.1 coordinate 620, forward strand.
TCGGATCGTGATGGAAATTTTAATTCAAACCTCACTCCCCGCGATAAAAATATACGAGCTGGAACAGACTGAAACGGAGAAAAACAATGAGACTTTTTATCAAATTTAGTATCGTAATTTTAATTCTGGCAACAACCGCTCAGATGATTGCCGCTCAAACAACATCGTTTAGTTTTCAGGGAAAACTGACCGATCAGGGAAATCCGCCGAACGGTACTTATCAAATGCAGTTCAAATTGTTTGATGCCGAAACGAACGGCAATCAGATCGGTTCAACCATTTCGATTATTGCCGTAACCGTTACGCAGGGAGTTTTCTCGACTCAACTCGATTTCGGAGTCAATGCTTTTCCCGGTGCGGACAGATTTTTGGAAATTGATGTTCGGAGAAACTCAGGCGAAGTCTACGTAACTTTAAGTCCACGTCAAAAAATTACTTCTTCGCCATACTCGATCCGGACGGTTTCGGCACAGCAAGCCGATCTTGCCTTGGATGCAAACAAACTCGGCGGCGTCAATGCCGGCGAATATGTTACGACTTCGAGCGTCGGCAATTCGTTTATCAAGAACGACACGACCCAGCAGACCGCCAATTTTAATATTTCCGGCAACGGCGTATTCGGCGGCAGAATCGGTATCGGGACGAACACTCCGGCGTCGGGGCTGGACATCAGAGGGACAGGCTTTATTGCCCAACAAAGAATCACCGATACAACTTCCGGCAATAGTCTTGTGTTTCAAGCGGGAGCGGGAAGCAATATGAAAGTGACGGGTTTTAACTACAATACCGGCACTGCCATTCCCTTATATTTGAGCGTTGATGGGGCAAATACTATTCTAAATCCGAACGGCGGGAACGTCGGAATCGGCACGACCAATCCGATACTGATCACCGGATCATCAAGCAGAATTCTGTCTGTTACAGGATCATTTAGTCCCGGCGTGGCACTCACGAATGTCGGCATCGGAGGCAACCAGTATTTTATCTATTCGGGGTCGGGTAATGCAGGCGGCACAGGACATTTCAAAATTTACGATGCTACTAATGCACTCGACAGATTTACGATTGCCAACAACGGAAACGTTGGCATCGGTCTAAACAATCCTTTTTATCATCTTGATGTTTTTGGCGGAGTCAGGTCGCTCTACAACATCTCGACACAGATGGTTGCGGAAACGACAGGCGGAACAAATAGTTGGGCACGTTTTTATATGAAAACACAAAATCGAACCTGGTTTATCGGTACATCACAGAACTTTTTCGGTGATAGTTTGTATATTGGCGACGAAACCGCAAACAAACTTCGATTAACCATAGATGCCGCCGGCAAAGTCAGCCTCGGTATACTTCAAATTACGGGCGGTTCAGACCTCGCCGAAAATTTTGAGGTCGGCGATGAAGAAATCAAACCCGGCATGATTGTCGCCATTGATCCGGAAAATTCGGGAAAACTCATCCTTGCCCGTGGTGCTTACAATCGGCGGGTGGCCGGAATCGTCAGCGGTGCGAATAATCTTTCCGCCGGAATGCTTCTGCCGGACTTGAGAGAAAGTGAAAACTCTCTGCCGGTCGCACTTTCGGGCAGAGTCTGGGTTTATGCCGATGCTGGCAAAAACCCGATCAAGCCGGGCGATCTTTTGACGACATCAGACACACCGGGCTATGCGATGAAGGTTACGAAGTATAAAAAAGCACAGGGAGCGATCATTGGCAAAGCGATGACGGAACTCAAAAGCGGCACGGGTTTGGTTTTGGTTTTGGTCAACTTGCAGTAAAACGATGAAAGTTGAGGAGCAAAGAGCAATGAGCAGACAATTTTTATATCGGCGAATTTTGGCGATCGGCAGCTTTTTTTTACTATACGGTACGCTGTTAATGACCCAAATTTTTGTTGAAACTCCGAAACCAAAGCCTTCAAAATTTGAAACGAAACAATCAAACCGTGCCGAGGGCTTACGTTTTCGCCGTTTGTCGCTACAGGACGAAACCGGACGGATCGATCCGAACGGACTCAGAAAAGCCAGACAGCACATCGAAGAGATGAAAAAAATTCAGTCCGAACGCAAGCAGGCGAGGCAAGAGGAAGTGGAAGAAGCGGCTCTAGCTCCGGATTCGTGGCAGTGGCTCGGACCGGGCAACATCGGCGGACGTGTCCGTTCGATTTCGATCAACCCGGCCAACGCCAACGATATGTTGGTCGGCAGTGTTTCGGGCGGCATCTGGCGGACGACCAACGGCGGAGCGAGCTGGTTTCCGGTGGATGATTTTATGGCCAATCTGGCGGTTTCGACATTGGCACGCAATCCGGCTAACGCCAATCAGATCTACGCCGGCACGGGCGAAGGCTTCGGCAATGTGGACGCTATACAAGGCGGAGGCATCTTTCGCTCGACCAACGGCGGAACAAGTTGGGGTCAGTTGGCATCAACCAACAATGCCAATTTTAATTTCGTCAACCGGCTGGCGATCTCGCCCGACGGCTCGACGATTCTCGCCGCAACCAATACGGGCGTTTTTCGTTCGACGGACGGCGGAGTGAATTGGACTCAAACAGACTTCGGTCAATCACAGGACATTGATTTTCATCCGACCGACAACAGTCGGGCTATTGTCGGAGAGAACGGCAGAGCCAGATTTTCGACCGATGGCGGACAAAGTTGGACTTCCGCAAGTTTCAGGATTCCGCCGGATCCGAATCCTACACCGATCAGCGGACGTGTCGAACTAGCGTATGCACCGAGCACTCCGACGGTCGTTTATGCTGCGGTCAACATGAACGACGGCGATCTTTATCGAAGCAACGATGGTGGACAAAACTATACTCGCGTAAATACCGGAAATAGCTTTTTTAATTCCGGCAATGGCAATCAAGGGGGATACGACAATATTGTTTGGGTCAATCCGCAAGACCCGAACTTTGTCATTGTCGGCGGCATTGAGCTTTGGCGAAGCATAGACGGCGGGATGACAATCAACCAGATGAGCAACAGCAGCCAGCCAAACTCAGTCCACGCCGACCAGCATATGATCGTTGCACATCCGGGATTCAACAACAGCACAAATCGAACTGCTTTTTTCGCCAACGATGGCGGCATCTATATGACTAACGATGTCGCAACAGTCATGATCTCGAGCGGCTGGACGGAACTCAACAACAATCTCGGCATTACGCAATTTTACGGTGCGGCGGGCAATACCCGGATCATTGGCGGCACACAGGACAACGGGACTTTAAGATTCGAGGGCGGAACGGAGAATTGGTCATTAAGGATCGGCAGTGACGGCGGTTTTTGTGCGGCTGACCAGACGGACTCCAACTTTTACTACTGTGAACAGCAAAACATGGTGGTCTTTCGTAGTGTTGATGCCGGTGCTTCTTTTGCTGCGATCACGAACGGTTTGACTGAGGCCGGCACAGGTCAGTCGAATTTTATTGCACCGATGGCACTCGATCAGAACGATCCGACAAAACTGTTGGCGGGCGGCGTGTCGTTATGGCGGACGGACAGCACCAGGATCACCACCCCGACATGGAGTTCTATCAAGGCTCCGACCGGCGGCAATTCGCCGATCAGTGCGATTGCGTTTTCGCCCGGCTCATCAAATTTTATCGCCGTCGGTCATAACAACGGCGACATATTTCGCACTTTAAACGGCACGAACAGCAATCCGACCTGGACAAAAATTGATACTGCCGCCGTTCCGAACCGTTTTGTCACACGGCTCGTGATCGACAATACGCGTACGCCGAATTGGATCTACGCCACTTTTGGCTCATTTAGTGCGGATAATATTTATGTCAGTCGTGATACGGGAGCTAGTTGGACGGACATTACAGGAACGGGGGCGACCGGATTGCCCGATGTTCCGGTTCGCTCTTTGGTCATTCACCCGCACAATCGGGATCTTTTGTATGTCGGCACGGAGGTCGGAATCTTTACTTCCCCGGATGCCGGGGCGACCTGGGATCTATCGCAGGGCGGTCCGGCAAATGTTTCGGTTGACGAGCTTTTTTGGATGGGCGGCGATCTGATTGCCGCTACGCACGGTCGCGGAATTTATCGGGCTTCGGGCGGCATTTATGTGGATTGCAATTATACGGGTGTCCAACTCGGCACATTCAATCAGCCGTATCGCACGGTCAACGCCGCTATCACAAATCTTGGTCGCTACATGCCGATTTGGTTAAAGCCCTGCAATTATGTTGAAACGATCAATACGAGCAAGCGTCTGGAGATTCGCAGTTTAGGCGGTATGGCGACAATTACATCGCCTTAAAAGGGAAAAAAGAAAATGAGAAGTAAAAAAGTAAGGACTGTCGCAGTATTTTTTATGGTATATGCTTTGGTCATCAGTTTAGCGGCTCAATCGGGCGGGGATTTTACCATCACCAAATCCGTCATCAGCGGCGGCACGCAGGCCGCTTCCGGCGGCGAGTTCTCTGTCTCCGGCACGCTCGGTCAAACGACCGTCGGAAATGATCCCGCGGGCGGCGAATTCGCCGTCAACTCCGGTTTTTGGATCGCTCCCGTCTCCGGCATCGGTCTTGAGGCGGATGTCGCTCCGCGTCCTCTTGGCGATAACTCCATTTTATCGAACGATGTCGTGCAGGTTCGTCGCTATTTTAACGCCACTTCTATTCCCGATGCCGAGATCAATGAGTTTCAGCGGGCCGATTCCGCTCCGCGAGCAACCTCCGGCGATGGGCTGATCTCCTCGAACGACATCGTTCAAGCCCGCCGCTATCAGAACGGCACGGACATTCAACAGTCAGCCGCAGGTCCGCTCTTTGAAGGAGCAACTTCCTTTGCCGATTCTGCTTTTGACCCTCCTGCTTCTGCCGCTGCCGGAGTGCGGGAGTTACGGGTTGAATCCACAAACGCCTCGACCGGACAGAATTTCACACTCAACATCAGAGTTGATGCGACGGGCGATGAGGCCGAATACGGCTTTCGGCTGAACTATGAATCGGCAAAACTGTCGAATCCGGTCATCGGAGCGGGCAACGCCGGAGCCTCCGTCAGAGCCTGCAACACGGCGGTTTTGGGAGTCGTCAATTGTTCGGTTGGCGGTTTTCCCAATAACAACCCGACCAGCACCGATCCGGGCATCGGCGAGATTGCGGCCGGCAACGATCAGATTCTGATCACGGTGACATTCAGCGTCAATCCGAATGCTTCATCGGGAGCATCGCCTCTGACCTTAACAAATGTCAATACCTCGAATGACAATGCCGATCTTCTGCCGATCACGGCTACGAACGGTTCGGTCAACATTATGGGGCCGACGGCGGCACAGGTATCGGTCGGCGGTCGTGTGCTGACCTTTGAAGGTCGTCCGATCGTTCGGGCAGGCATCTACCTGACCGATCTAAACGGACAGACGCGGGTGGCCATGACGAATCCGTTCGGATATTACCGCTTCGAGCAGATCGAGGTCGGACATAGCTACTTGCTGACGGTCAGTGCCAAACAATACGAATTTAGTCCGAACAGCCGATTTATTACACCGGTCGATGTGATAAACGATGCCGATTTTATCGCCCTGCCGCAGTATTAACCGGATCTATCGGGAATAGATCCGGTTTCCGGAAAGCATTTTTTTTCGAAGACAAAATACCGTCTGCATCCTAAAAGCCGTCAGCGGTATTTTGTCTTTTGTTTATCCCCGGGCAAAGGAGATTTTTCTATATCTTCCTGATTTCGTCAATTTATTAGCTAACCGTCATTATCCCGATTATCTTTCTTTACTTTTTACACTGATTAATCCGCAACCGAAATTCATTGCGGATTGTAGTTTTATTAAAAAACTCTTATCATTTTCTTAGAAAGATTACCTGAAGATTATTTCCCTTATTGTTTCGGCTTAAAAATAATCTGTTTCCTCATTTACATTAAAAAAGACAAATCGCATTTACAGTTTCGCATCAAAAAATTGGAGAAAAAAATTTCAAATATGGTATTTATCAAAGACTTTCGCACAAAATTCAATTGGTTTATCGGTTCATCATTCGTCGTTTTGGGATTGCTCGGTTCGCTTTCGATAAGTTGCACGGCACAGCCGCCTGAAAACCTCGCCCTGCAATCTTTGCGGGAGATGACCAAAGACGGAAAGTTGCCGTCCGAATCGGTCGTGGCAAAGCTTGAAACGCAGTTTGCGGGAACAAAAACGGGAGCCTTGGCAAGACTTCTGCGGGCGAGAATAAAGCTCGAAAGCGGGGATGCCGTCGGTGCGGCGGAGATGCTGGCGTCGCCCGTCTTTGAAGAAAAAACCGAACTTGCCGATTATGCTATGTGGCTTCGCGGTAAGGCTTTCTTGCAAGCCGGAAACCGTGTTGCCGCTCATCAGGTTTTTGCCGAATTAGTGCAAAAATATCCGACCTCGATGCGGGCAACGGAAGCAAATCTGATCTGGGCGGAAAGTCTTCTAAACAGCGGACTGGGGGCGGAAGTTCCGAAAGTTCTGCAGAACTTGAATGATAAAAAAAACGCGGACGCCCTGCTTTTGACGGCGAAATCTTACGAACAGGCTCAGAATCAGGCTCAGGCGATCAGCTTTTACCGGAGGCTGTATTTTTACGGGGCGGGCACAAAAGCCGCGACGGAAGCCGAAACGAAACTAAATCAGTTTCAGGAAGATCTGACACCGAAAACTCCGGAAGAGATCTTAGCCCGGGCGAACGATCTTTACGATCAGAGAAAATACGGCGAAGCCGGAAAAGCTTTTGATGAATATCTCCGCAATTTCTCCAAAAATGTTTCGACGGAAATTCAGCTCAAACGTCTGAAATCTTACGCCCGTTCGCGTCAGATGGCTTCGGCGAATCTGGCCTTTAATGCCGTTCCGCTTTCGGCGAGCGAAAAGGAAGAGGCGTTTTACGAAATGGCCGTCGGTTACGCCAAAGCGAGACAATGGGACGACGCGAGAAATACGATCAGCGAAATGCGGCAGAAATTTCCGAAAAGCGATTGGACACCGAAGGCGATGGTCGCCATCGCCGATGAAGCCGGAAGTCAACGCAACCGGACGGACGAGGATTATTTTTTGAAATTAACGCTCGCAATTTATCCCGAATCGGTCTATGTTGCCAAAGCCCAATTTGCTCTCGCCTGGAAACAACACGAAGCGAAAAACTTTGAAGAGTCTTCCAAATTGCTCACCGAACATCTCGCCTTCTATGTTGACAAAGACAATACATACCGCGGACAGACGGGCTACTGGGCGGCGAGAGATTCGGAAAAAGCCGGAAAAACGGACGAAGCCTGTGCGTTGTATGACGCGACGGTTTATCGCTACGGGGCGAACTGGTACGGTTATCTTGCCCTTGACCGTTTGATGGTTATGCGGCGGCAGGGAAAATGTCAGACACCTCCGAAATTTCCCGTCAATTCCCTGATCCCGAGAGCGGTTGAGAATTTACGGGTCGTCACGGTTGCGGCGGAAACGGCGACGGCAAAAGAACTCGAACGTGCCGAAAAGAGCGAAGAACTTGCCACCATCGGTCTTTTCGATTGGGCGATGGAAGAATTGCAGTTGGCTAAAAAGACCGCCGAAAACAGTCCGAAAATAAATCTTGCTCTGGCCAAATACTACAAAAAACGCGGCGAAAACGTCCGTGCCCTGCTCGCCCTCGCCGACAGTTATCCCGATTATGCCCAGATGTTTCCCGAAGAGATGGGACAGGAAGAATGGGACATCTTTTATCCTCTCATCCATTGGAACGAGATAAAATTCTGGGCAAACAAACGCAATCTCGATCCGTATCAGGTCGCCGGTCTGATCCGGCAGGAATCCGTCTTTAATCCGAAAGCCGCGTCGAGTGCGAGAGCTTACGGCTTGATGCAGTTGCTTGTCCCGACGGCCCGGATGATGGCTCGTAAGTATTCGGAAACGAATTCTTCGAGCATTTCCGCCACATCGCTTTTCTATCCGCCTTTGAACATCGAACTCGGCACGGCCTATATGCGTGAACAGCTCGATAAATACGGCCGCATCGAATATATGTCCGTTGCCTACAACGCCGGACCGGGCCGCGTCGTCCGCTGGCGACAGCAATTGCCGCTCGAGATGGACGAATTCGTCGAAGAGATCCCGTTCACCGAAACCCGCGGCTACGTTAAGGGCGTCATCCGCAATTCGGCTCAATATAGAAGACTTTATGAAATGGACGGTAGTTTCAAATCAAACGTCGGCACAAAACCCCTACGCGGGGCGATCGACTCAAAACCCGCCGACCAGTTTGCCAAGGAGTTTCCCGATGTGGATGTTGACAGAAAAAGAAAAACGGCAGAATAACAAAGACTGATCAGATTCTGTTACCATAACTAAAATAAAGGGACGAAGGATGAAATTTCAGCTTCGTCCCTTTAGTTTTCTGTTGGGGATATTAATTTAAAAAGGGCTTGAAACATTAATTTGATTCTTTACGTTTGTTACCTTATGAATCTGAACCCAGAGGTATAGAAGGAGGGTTTGTTAATGGTAAATTCAAACGATAAGGAAGCAAGCATTTTCTCCCATATCAAGAAGATTTTTAAACCCGACTATGAGCATTACGAAGGTGTTCGCCGGATCAATATTTATCTGATGAGGCTCGTCTTTGCTTTGACTTTCGTTTTCGTCGGAATGGAGGCTTGGACGAAAATTCTTACACATCAAGGTTCATGGGATCACGTCAAGGCGGTGGCATTTTGTGTTTGGGCGGCTTATTCGGCGTTAGCTTTTTTGGGATTGATTCATCCGCTTAAAATGCTACCTTTGATGTTGTTTATGATTTTCTATAAAGTGATTTGGCTGTTTGCGGTTGCCTATCCTTTATGGCGGACAAACCAATTGGCAGGTTCGCCGGCCGAAGAAATGGCATATACATATTTATGGGTTATTCTGCCGATCATCGCCGTGCCTTGGAAATATGTATTTCAAAACTACATTTTGTTGAAACCAAAGAAAATAAATTAGCCTCGATTCGGTGGCAATAGATTCAATAAACTTCTCGGCAATCTGGATGAGATAAAATTCTCGATTCTTTCTTGATTCTTGGCGTATTTGATGCCGAAGAAAATTATCAGCAAGCCGAGAATGGTCAGAAAGAGCGGGAACAATAAGGAATCGCCGAAGACTTCCATCGAAAGATAGCCGATGTAGCCGAAAGCCCCGATCGCACCGAAGACGAGAAAGACCTTTCTTCTGAACAGCACGGAAATGATGACGAGTCCGATATTGATGCAGAAATAGATGAACTTGCCGTATTCCGAACCCGAACCCATCAGCGAGAGACCGCCCCAGAAGGCCAGCAAACCGAACAGATAGAGCCAGAAAGCGTAATCTTTTTTCGTTCGTCGGTCAATAAAATAAGTGATTATCAGCAAACCCAAGCCGAAGAGCATCGAGACCAGTTCTCTTTGATTGCCGGTAAATTCAGCGTCGCCGTAGATCAAAGCCGTGATGTCCATTGATAAAAACCAGAGCGTAAAAGCAAGCGGAAAAGTTAAAAACGGAAAGCGGAATTTAATCAGAAAAATCAGAGAGGTGATGATCGTGCCGATCTCCATAAAAAACCAGCCGCCTTTAACCCATTCAAAATAATTTCTGTAACTACTGCCCGGTTCTTCCGTTCCCCAGATTCCGGCGTAATGCTGGCAGGAAAATATAAAAAGCGGCACCATAAAAACGGCGATCGTCAGCAATAAACCGCCCGGAGTTCTCGTCGCCGGATTTTCATATAATTTTCTGCCGACCTGCGAAAATCCCGCAAAATAGACGAGCGAAATGATCATCAGACCGAGCGACGAAAAATTGGCAAAGGCTTCCGTTGCAAACCAGGTCATTGCCGAGATAATGATAAACGCTCCGAAATAATAGGCGACATTTACGCCCGAAAAAACGACTTTTTCGGATGTGTCTTCCGCTAGATGCGACCACAACGCTTCGGCTTGTTCGTTTGAAATAATGCCGGATTCCGATGCTTTCAGGATGTCCTCTTTGGAAATTTTTATCTTCATAATTTTCGTCCTTTTGAAAATTTTTCAATTCGCTTTTTGGCATTTTGTGTTTGTTCATGGTTTTCGCCGAGTTTTTTTCTGAGGTTTTCGTAAGACCGAAGCAGAAGCGTTTCAGCTTCGGCGGTTTTGCCTAAGTTTCCGAGACATTCGCCGAGAATGCTTTTCGATGTATCCAGAATCCAATGATCTTCGGCGAGAGTTCTTTCGCGGATGGCGAGACTTTCAAGCAGAAGCGGTTTGGCCATTTCAGAATTTCCTTTGCCCATTAAACTTATTGCCAGCATTTGCAAGGCGGCACTGATGACGGGATGCTCCTCATTGATGGGATTATTCCGCAAAGCGAGTATTCCTTCGGCAAATTTTTGTCCCTCATCGAATTTCTGCTGGTTGTTTTTCAGGAAAGCGAGATTATATAACGTCCAGGCATATTGCGGATTCTCTTTGCCGAAAACTTTTTCCTTGATCTCCAAAAGTTCCGATAATAATTTTTCGGCTTCGGTTTGATCGGTGCGTAAAAGCGTGCTGGCCAGACCGGCGGCGGCTTCGATCGCGTCCGGGTGGTTTTTCGAGTAATAACTTCGGATGATTTGAAAAGCCTGCCGATAAAACTTCTCGGCTGACCGATAATCGCCCATAATTCCGATACAATCCGCCAGACGGCTGATCGTTCGGGCCGTCGCCGGATGATGCCGGCCGTTCAGATCATTGCGGATCTGTAATTCTTGTTTGTATGTTTTAACGGCTTTTTCGTGTCGTCCCTGCAAAAGAAACAGAAAACCTAAGTTTCCAAGCACTTCCGCAATTTTCAGATTTTTCTCGCCGTAGAGTTTCTGCAAGATGTCCAAAGATTTGTAAAAAAGCGTTTCCGCCGTCGTGAAATTGCCTTTGGTGCGATGGAGAAGTCCGAGATTATTAAAAGCATCGGCAATTTCTTCGGAGTTTTCAGGCAGAATTTGTTCCCGGATCTGCAGAGCTTTTGCGAGATTCGGTTCGGCTTTTTCGATCTGTTCGAGATTCAGATAGGTCTTGCCGATGGTCATATACAGATCGCCTTTGATTTCGGGCTGATCGGCAAATTCGGTTTCGATCTGTTCGGCGGCAAATTCCAGAGCGTCCAGAATGGTCGTATCTTTTCCGTGCTCACTCGGGTCGGCGGAAGCCAGCATTCTCTGCAAAAAATGATTGATGCGTTCGGCTTTTCTGGCTTCTTTGCGGGCTATGTCGCGTTCATTTTTGGCAATGCGGGATTGCCGCGAGGTGGAGATGATTCCGGCGATGAGCGAAACCGCCACACCGACTCCGGCGATCACACCCGTTTTGTTCCGTCCGATGAATTTTGATGCCCGATAAGCAAACGTATCTTCCTGAGCAATAACGGGAAGACCTTTTAAAAATCGCTTAATGTCATTGGCAAATTGTTCGACCGATTCATAACGTCTTTCCGGTTCTTTCCG
>JBGTRS010000091.1:0-11853 GCA_041940665.1 Pyrinomonadaceae bacterium
GTTCTTCAAAAAGGGCTGAAACTTTTTCACGTCGAATATCCGCGTGAACTGATTCCTTATCTTGAAGCATTGGAAAAGGAAGGTTTGGGAAAAATTTCCGTTAATTCGATCTATAAAAGCTATTCGTTTATCGCCGAGTTTGAAAAATCTACTTTGTAAATTCCGTAAAATCAAACTTCTCAGAAGCTTCTTTATCGGTAAATAGTTCAAACCGCTTCTGAAAATCTTCATACATTCTGTCGTAAGTTTCGATCAGAAAATCGGTTGATTTGATGCGTGTGTTGTTTTGCACGGCTTCAAACGCCTTTTCGATCTTCTTCTGACGAAGTTCGGGGTTTTCGATGATCTCTTTGACGGAATCGGCATAGTTTTCGGCGGTCGGTTCGACGAGCCAGGTGTTTTCTTTTGTGGCGTAAAAAAGCAGACCGCCCGCGTTCGGCACAACCGTCGGAACGCCCGATGCCATGGCTTCCAAAGGGGCGATGCCGAACGGTTCCTTCGGGTTCGGATGGACGAAAACGTCTGCGTTCGCGTAATAATTCGCCAGCGTTTCTTTATCGAGATGCCCGAGCTGGACGATCTTGCCGGGCATCCGTTTGTCGGTTTCTTCCTCGAGCCATTCGGCCTGCGGTCCCGCACCGGCGATCAGCAGGCGATAATCTCTGTCGGTTTCTTTCGCCAAGATTTCCATAAAATCGGGCAGAAGCCCGACATTTTTTTCGGGCGAGATTCTGCCCGCATAAAGGATTATCACCGAATCTTCGGGAATTTCGGCCCGTTCGATCATTTCCCGACGCACCTTTTCAGATTTTCTATCGGGCGAAAATTGCTCGGCATCAACTCCGCGTGGGCAGATATAGATTCTGTCTTCGATGGGAATGCGCGGACTTTTGAAAAATCGCCAGCACCAATTCAGGAATTTTTCCGACCGCCGCGGATTATTTTCCCGTTTGACCGAACGGGAAAATTCTTCGGCCGTGTAGGGCGAATTGGCGATGTGAAAATCGAACGAGGGAAAGTTGTAATTGCCCATTACGCGGCGGGCGAACCATTCGGAGATTTTTCCGCCCCTGATAAATGAAGCGATGTTGTCGTCCATCCGTTCGCACGAAAAATGCACGAGCATCGGTCGGCCGAGTTGTTTGAACTTGCCGCGGTGAACCATCGCCCCGAACATACTCAAAGTGTATTTATCGGTGATCTCGATCATATCGGGCATCTCGTCCATCAGAATCTTGCGGATCAGGGAATCGCCTTGCATATATTGCCAGGGCATGATGATGCGGTAGCGTTTATCGAAAACAGGTGAGTATTTGGCGGGAACGTAATATATTTTGGCGTAGTCGTTGACGATCTCGATATCTTCAGTTTCGCCCGGAACGATCAGCCGCATCAAACGTTTATGCCGGCCGGCCGCCGCCATCAGAGCGTTATAGGAAGTGCTGATGCCGCCCGAATTCTTATGATAGTAATTCGTGATGTGAACTGATTTTATCGGTTTATCCGTCATGACCGTTTTCAGGCGGAGTTATTTTTACAATTTTGTAACTTCCGCAAATTGAAAAAGGTTAGATTACACGGTTTGATGGATGTTTCGCAAAGGTGGCGGATTGATTTTATGTCAGTAGCCCGACCGTCAGGAAGGGCTTTTGAGAGATACAAGCTGAGTATTTGACAAGACGTTCATAACTCGACCCGAAAAGCCACTCCCTGACGGTCGGGCTACTGACATTAATTATTTCCTGGTAACAAAGCGGTGAATTTGCTGAACTGCAAAAACGAGTAAGATAAACCCGAGCAGGATACCCCAGGCTCCGAGGGCGGTCGAATAAGCCCACGACCATTTACCGCGGGCGGTTCCCAAAACTCCGCCGACGATAAAACCGAACAGTAGAAAACTTCCGATGGCGTAATGGAACTGAAAATTTTTGGTAAAGATAATTATCTGCTTCGGCAGAAAGAGCGTAAATTCGTAAAGCAGGATCGGAATTCTCTTAAAATCGCCCCACAGAGATTTTGTTTCCTCGCCGGCCCCGACCAGAAGAACGCCGTTCCGCATCATAAAGATATTAAACAGGGCGGAGATGACCGAAACCAGAACCGAGATCGTAAAAGCTATTTCGCGGGCATTGCCTTCGGCTGACGGAAAGACGTTATGAAAATACTCTTCCTGAGCATAGTGCGTAAAAAATTCGACCGTGTGGCTGAAAGCCGGAAGAATGATCGAGACGATGAGCATCGCCAGCCAAGGTGGTTTGGCCTTGCGGAATGACTGCACCAACGCTCCCGAAATACCCGATGTAAAAAAGCGGAAACCGAACTCGACCAGAACCGCTGCCATCGTCACGACCCAGGATTCGCGGCTTGTTTTGTAAACCGTAAAATAAAATGAAGCCCGCATCAAAGCCCCGAGCAGAGCGGATTTCCAGTTCCAACGGGTAATGATCTGGGCCGGATGCTGGAGCAGGCTCAGAAAAACATCCGCTACCGAGATCTGTTCATCGTGGACAGATTCCAGGTTTTCGGCATCGGCCACCGAGCGGTGTATTTCGTGAATTGATTGGCTCATTTACTATTTTTATTCGGGGAAGAGCTTTTCTTCTGAACTTCCTTTTTCTGTCTTATGCACTCTCTGTAGGTTTCATAGACGGAATCAAAAACCGAATCCCACGAACGCGAAAGGGCGTATTCGCGGGATGCTTCTTTCATTTTCAACAATTTTTCGCGATTGTCCATCAGTTCAAGCGAATATTTGATGAATTCCTCCGTATTTTTGCAGACAAACCCGGTTTTACCGTGTTCGACAAAATGTTTCGGACCGCCTTTATCGGTGACGAGCGACGGGACGCCCGAAGCATTGGCTTCCTGGACGACATTTCCGAACGCATCCGTTTCCGAAGGAAAAACGAAAACATCCATATTAGCATAGGCTTCGGATAATCTTTCACCCTCGAGAAAGCCCGTCAAATGAGCGTGCTTCATATTTTCTTCAAGCCATTCGCGTTCGTTGCCGTCGCCGACGATCAAAAATTCGAACTTTTTATCCGTTTTCTTTTTGAGTTCTTCTTCAAGCCGTTTAAAAAGACGAACGTTTTTTTCGGCTCTCAATCTGCCGACAAACCCGAACCGGATGGTGCCGTCGCTGACCGTCCGCTTTTGCGGTGAAAATTTTTCCGTATCAACGCCGCGGGTCATCAGATGTACCTCGCGTTTGGTTCCCTTTTCCAGAACACCTATCAATTCCTGATTCGGAGCGAGCAGAATTTTCGGCATTTTATAATAGAGGATCGTGCCGTCCATAATTTTTCGCTCGGCTAAACCCGTTATTTTTTTGAGAGCGGGATCAGGTAAAAAACGGAACATCCGGGTGAGACGGCTCGCCGCGAATTCGTGCAGATTCGTGTGCCAGGAGCCGACCATCGGCATCTTTAATTTCCAGGAAAGATACGCTCCCATGATGCTGATGTCATTTAACCCCGTGATGTGAAAAATATCGGGCTGAAATTCCATCAGTTTTTTCAAGACCTTATTGGTGTGACGCTGAAAGAACGGATCGTATTTCAGTTTGTCGTCCATCGGAAATGAAAGCGGCGAGCGTTTTAAGATGAGATATTCGATGCTTCCGTCCTTTTTTTCTTCCGTTTTGTCTCCGGCGTGGATACACAAAAAAGGATAGCCGTTTTTTTTGGCATATCCTATCAGTCTTTGACTTGTCATCGCTAAGCCGTCAACTTCCAGAAACGAATCGGGAAAATAGGCGACGCGGGGAACTTCTTTCATTAGCTGATAAGTGATATGTGATATGTGATAGGTTTATTTAAATAATCACATATCACATATCACTTATCACTTGTTACAATCTTTTACTCACCGCTAAAAGCGGATGTCGGCGAATTCGGCAGACTCGTCGTGATCTCCTGTAAATCCGGCGTTTCGAGTTTTGTTTCTTCGAGACTTTTCGGCACGCGGTCTCTTTTCTTTCTGAGCATTGCAAAAATCGGACGAAAACGCGGATGTCCGGCGAGCGTAAAGATACGCACCGTCCATTGCAACCAGAGCGGCCCGCCGAATTCCCAGCCGTGTTCGGAGAGGCGAACTAAACCTTTACCGTCGCCGATGTCGAAATGCAGACGGTCAAACCAACGCTGGCGTTCCTCGGAAAAATCCGGATAGAAACTTAGAATTTCGCCGAATGACTGCATCTGCCGCCAATGCAGGGGCAGGGTGTGTTCGGGCATCAAAACGACCTCGCTGTGTTTATCAACTCTGACTTCCTGCACGAATTCCGCGAAGGTATTGCTGTTGGTCAGATTGATGACCGTGTTTGGCTGACAGCCGTGGCGGTCGCCGCCCGTCACGAGCGGGAAATTTAGTGCCTGTGCCATTTCGATGACGGCCTTGTTTTCCGACCAGGTGCGAAAGCCGTTGATCTCAAAAGCGTGGATCCATTTGCCGTATTCTTTTAAGAATCCCTTCAAAAGAATCTCGTGACGTTCCTGTCCGACCATTTCGATGTCCCACAGCGGATGGTTGAGAATGACCAGAACTTCGGGCATTTCCTGAAGCATCGCAAAAAGTTCGTGCAATCTTTCCTTATTCGGTTCTTTGTCTTCGCTAAACGAATATGACAGCAGAATTTGCGTCAATTCGTCCGCCTGCTCTTTCGGCAGATTGTGAACGCCGACATGAAAAAATCCGTATTCGAACGGAACCGTCCATTCAAGCGAGATCGGAGCTATTTTATTATCTTCTTTTTCAAGTACCTGCCAACCGGAACGGATGCTGTCGTGATCGGTGATCGAAACGATCGGATCGAGTCCCGCATCGGTCAGCTGTTTTTGTTCGATCTGATATACTTCATAGGCGGTCAGAGGCGGTTCCCAAAAAGCCGTCTCAAAATTTATGCCTTTACCTTCGCGTTCGATATATTTTTTTCTTTCTCTTTCCCAAAAATTTTTGACGATCGGGATCTTTTCCGCATAATGCGGAATAAAATCCAGCATTTCCTTGGAATTTTCGGTATGACAGTGGAGAGAAACGCCCGTCTTGGCTTTTTTGCCCAAATTTTCAGGCTTGTGCAAAATATGCAGTTGGGTTTGTTTTAAGTTCATATGTTCTCCGTAAAAAACTTGAATCAAACAAATAAAATTAACAAATCAAGTTTCTAAAGTAAATGCGTCAGATGAATGTTACCGGCGTAATGTTGGTTGAAAATTTTGTTTACAGGTTAAACTTCCCGGTCATCGGAATTCTACCACAAAGCATCCAAAAATACGTATTACAAAGCAGTTACAGCAAATTTCAAAAAAATTGTCATAAATAAAAGCCGTGTGGTGTTTTGTAAATAGATAAGGGAAATAAAGCAAAAATTTATTCCATACAAAGTTTAGGAGAATACAAAAATGTCTTGGTTTATATCATTACTACTTGCAGGTGCGGTTTTTACGTCAGGCAATAATATAACAGATTACGAATATCAAAACACGGCTACCAACGATCTGAATATTTCAAAAAACGCTGTTTCGGACGAAACCGAACGCTTTGAGCAGTCCTATCCGTTCAATTCCGACGGAAAGATCGAAGTCTCCAACATCAACGGATCGATCAAATTGGAAGCGTGGGATCGAAACGAGATCAAACTTGTCGCCACGAAAATCGCCAACAATCGAGAACGTCTGCAGGATGTAGACATCAAGATTGATGCGAATCAGAATTCTTTTTCGGCCAAAGCGGATTATAAAAGCTGGAAAAACAGAAACTGGAGCAAAGAAGACCGTTTATCCGTCAATTTTGAACTGACCGTTCCGCGAACCGCCGTTTTGGACAAAATCGAATCGGTGAACGGATCGGTGGAACTTTCCAATATGACCAATTATACGGAAATTTCCGCCGTCAATGGTTCCGTCAAAGCGACGAATTTACGCGGCACGGCAAAACTTTCCACCGTTAACGGAACGGTATATGCCGATTTCGACAACCTCAGTGATGATTCGACCATCTCGCTCGGCACGGTCAACGGAACTGTCCGGTTAAATATTCCTTCAAGTACCAATGCGACCGTCAAAGCCAATACACTCAACGGCAATATCAGTAATGAATTCGGTCTGCCGATCAAAAAAGGCGAATGGGTCGGACGTGATCTTTACGGCCGCATCGGCACCGGCAACGTCAAGATCAAACTGAGCAGTGTCAACGGAAGCCTGGCGATCAACAACAAAGACGGCGGTAAAACAAATCCGGTCGTCAATCTTCTCCCGCAAAAAACCTCTGATGATTTTGACGATTCTTTTGATCTCGATATGGAGGTTGATGTCGGCCGCGTCAATGTCGAAATCAATAAAGCGATGCAGGAATCACAAAGAGAAATTGCCAAAGCTCAGCGAGAAACGGCCAAGGCTATGAAGGAACTGGAAAAAGAAAAGATCAAAGTAAATACCGAAAAACTTAAAGAGTTGGTCGAAGAAGCAAAGATCAGCGAAAAGGTTAAAGAGGAAATGGAAAAAGCTAAAGCAGATTTAGCGAGAGCCTCCGAAGCGATATATCTTACCCGCCGCTCGCCTTTCGTTCAGGAAAAAACCGGCTCTTTTCAGGTCGAAGGCACCCCGAATATAGTTGTCAATGCGGAAGACTGTGATGTTATTGTCCGCGGTTGGGACAAATCGGAAGTTAAATACGTGATCTCGAGAATAACCCGCACGGGGCTTGATAATGAAGATTTACGAACAAAAATTTCCGGTGACAAATCGAAGGTCGAGATCGAGGTCGAAGGCAGTAATGCCGCTCCGCGACTTCTCAAGGAAAGACAGGTTCGTTTGGAGGTATTTGTCCCAAAAAAGTCGAATCTCAAGATTTCCACGAACGGACAGATTCGTCTGGAAGGCGTTAGTGGAGAACTTGAGTTAAACGGCAGTAACGAACCGATAAATGTCCGCGACTCTTACGGCAAACTAAAAGTTGAAACGCATGACGGTTTGGTTCGGATTATCGGTTTCGACGGCGAACTGGAAACAAATTCGATCGATGGCGACATTTATCTCGAAGGTAATTTCAAGAAAATTTGCTCGGAAGCAAATGACGGCAAGATCTATCTGACCTTGCCCGACGGAGCCAATGCAACCTTGATCACCAACGGAACGGTTGACTTTGAAAAAATAAATTTAAGAGGCGAGGTCAAGCAGGCAAAAGGCGAGACGAAGACTCTGTATGTCGGCAAAGGCGATGGAGCGGAATATAATTTCGGTTTCAATGAAGGCTGGCTGATCGTTCGCCCGCAAAGTTCCATAACCGAAAACTAGATCAAACGAGAGTTTCAAAAAAAGTCCGTATAAATAACAAATTTATATAAAAAACTTTATAATACCGGGCTTTTTTTGAAACTCTTTTTTTTTCGATTCGTTTAGAGACAGATAGCAGATGCAGTTTATTTTCTGTTTTCCTACATAATTTATATTTTTTCTTACCCTTAATAAAAATACGAGGTGTAGTATGAGCAAGATATTTGCAATTATAGCGGTTTTATTTATTTCTTTTAATATACAAGCCCAGCCGCCTCAACCTGTCGAAGTTAAGAATACTAAAACAGAAGTAAAAGAGGTTGAGTCCAAAGGTACTGGAAAAACAGACGATTCAAAAAGAACATACGGAACGAAAGTTCCACCCGAAAAAGCGGTTCCAATCAACATTCCCAAAATTTCCATCGAAAACGGCATTACGATTGACGGAAATCTTGACGAAGAGATATGGCTGCGGGCAGCGGTTTTTAAGGATTTCCTGCAGACCTATCCGGGCGACAATATCGCTCCTTCAAAAGAGACTGAAGTTTATATGCTTTATGATGAAAAGTATCTATATATAGCCTTCAGATGTTGGGATGAAAAAGACAAGATTCGGGCGACGGTCGCCAAACGCGACAGCGTCTTCGGCGAAGACAATGTGCGGGTTTGGCTCGATACATTCAACGACCAACGCCGGGCTTATATTCTGGGCTTCAACCCGTTGGGAATTCAGCAGGACGGTATTTTTACCGAAGGCCAGGGGTCTGATTTTTCGGTGGACATCGTGATGGAGTCAAAAGGAGCGATCCACGAATGGGGTTGGGCTGTCGAGGTTAAAATTCCATTTAAGTCCTTACGATATTCGGCCGGCAAAGGAAAACATTGGGGTTTTAATGTCGCCCGCAATATTGACCGGTTTAATGACGAATTCGATCAATGGCTGCCGGATGACCGCAACGTTTCGGGTTTTCTGGTCAAACACGGAAAGATCACCGGACTCGATGAGATTAAGGCGGAACGCACTCTGGAGATCGTTCCGAGCATCACGCTTTCCGAAACCGGAAGCCGCAAACGGACCGTTCCGATTTCGACCATCGGTGCCAACGGTTATCATCCGATCTTTAATCCGACCGGTATTCAAGACCCGGGCCGATTCGTCAATGATCCGATCCAATACGATCTCGGTTTGAACATCAAATATACGATCACGCCGAACATCACTCTGGATGCGGCGATCAATCCCGATTTTGCCGAGATCGAAGCCGATGCTCCGGTCGTTACGGCCAACCAGCGATTCCCGATCTTCTTTCAGGAAAAACGGCCGTTCTTTCTGGAAGGTAAGGAAATTTTCGAATCGCCCCTCTCGCCCTTCTATTCACGGACAATTATTGACCCCGATTTTGCCGCAAAACTAACGGGCAAGGTCGGTAAAAATTCTCTCGGCTTTTTGGTCGCTTCGGATAATGCTCCCGGAAATTATTCGGATGATGAACGCAATGACCCGGTCATTCGTCCGAGGATTGACGAGTTTCTGGATAAAAACGCATTTTTCAGCGTTCTTCGCGTCAAACGTGATATCGGCAAAAACAACAATCTCGGCTTTTTCGGAACGGCACGGATTTTTCCGAAGAACCGCAACTTTGTCAGCGGTTTCGACGGAAAATTCAGACTCAATGAACGGACAGTTTCCAAGTTTCAGGTTCTGGGCACACATTCCCGTAAAAACTTTTTTGATGCAACCGACGGTTTTTCCCAATACCGAACGGGCAACGGTTTCGGTTATTTTTGGAATATGGATTATACGACCGACCGGCACGGTTGGTATTTTGAAGTCGTCGGCAGATCAAAGGATTATCGGGCTGATGCCGGCTTTACCCGCCGCACAAACACGAATACGATCTTCTTCGCCAATCGTGTCAGCACCAAATCAAAACCGGACGCAACCATTATCCGCATAAATTCCAATCAGTTCGCCCGTCTCGGCTATGACTGGAAAGGACGTTCGCAAAACGGTCTGGTCGGAATAAACTTCAATGTATCAATGCAGAAAAATCTGTTTTTCTATACGGAGTTCGGAGTCAGTTATGAGCGGCTTTTTGAAGAAGAGTTCGGTCGCAAACGAACCGCCACCCGAAGAGGAGCGTTTTTCGGCGAACCGGAACGTTCATCATATCAACCCTATGCCAGCATCAATTTCAATAAAAACTTCAACAAAAGATTTTTTGCCTATGGTTTTGTCGGTTCGATCTGGAATAAGTATGATTTCGACTTCGGTGCGGGCGGAAAATATGGCCGCGTCAGTCCGGCTTATCTGTCCTGGCTGACGCTGTATCTGCAGGACCCGGATAACGCACCGCCCTCGCCCGGACTTGATCCCGGCGAAGGTTATCAATTCGATATGAACCTCGGCGGAGAATATAAACCGATCGATCCCTTGCGGGTTTCGCTTGATTTTACAAAAAGCCGGTTAAAACGTAATGACAACGGTGAGGTCGCCTTCGATACGAATATCTTTTCTCTGCGTTCGACCTATCAGTTTTCACGTTTTACATTCACCCGTTTGAGGGTTGATTACGATACTCTCTCGAGGAATGTCAGCGGACAATTTCTGGTCGGTTGGAATCCGAATCCCGGCACGGCTTTTTATGTCGGCTATAACGATAACTTCAATTACAACGGTTTCAGCCCCTATTCGGGACAATTCGAACCGCGATTTGAACGCAACAGCCGGACGTTCTTTATCCGGGCATCATATCTTTTCCGCAAGAGTTTCTGATTTTAATAGCTCCTCCAAGGCAATTAAAAAACTCAATATATTTTGCGGAATCGAAAAAGACGGCGGAATTTTTAATGATAGCTTTCCCGCCGTCTTTTTTATTAGATCCGGGCGGAAATTATTCAAAAAAATTTCCGTGAAACTTTTTAAGACAGCGTA
Organism: Pyrinomonadaceae bacterium; assembly: GCA_041940665.1. Lineage (GTDB taxonomy): Bacteria > Acidobacteriota > Blastocatellia > Pyrinomonadales > Pyrinomonadaceae > Aridibacter. Next base: position 10,210 of record JBGTRS010000091.1, read on the forward strand.
TCGTAACCAAAGCATAAGAGTTTTTAACGGATAATCCCCTTCAAGCAATCATAATAAAAACTCTTATTCGGCAAAGGCGGTAAAATTTTTGTAGTAAATTTACCGCCTTTGGTTTATAATAACGGCAAACTTGGAATTCTCCCGGAATTCTTTCCCCGATAATTTTTCAAATAATCAAATCAAGAAATGTGAAGCAATTAACCGGAGCATTATAATTGTCAACAATTCCAAATTTTTTCTCTTTTTGACGCTCGAAAAAGACATTTGAACTTTATGAAAAAATTTCTTCTTGTAATTTCTTAAGTTTTAGTGTATAAACCATAGATGACATTACATTTCTTGTTTTTTGATAAGGAGGACAAATGAAGCTACTAAGAAGTTTTTTAGCTGCCAACCTAATTTTTTCCCTCGTTTTTATTTCTTTCCTAACTTTAGCAATCCCAAGCGTTTCAGCCCAAGATTCAAAAATTGCATTGCAACGCGGTTATCGCACCGGATATTCCGACGGCTATATGGCCGGTTATCGCGATGCCATCGAAAATGCAGCCAAAAGTTATGCGAGACATAGCGAATATAAATCAGCCGACCGTGCCTTTAACAAAGATTACGGTCAATTGGAAGATTACAAGGACGGCTATCAGCAAGGTTTTGAGATCGGTTATGACACGGGATTTGAAAAGAAAAGTTTCGATGCGACAATTCCGACAGCTTTGAGTAACCGCGGAGTCGTTGACGTAAAAAACACGGTCGAAACCTCTAAGAAACCCGTAAAAACGACAACCAAAACCACGACGCCCGTCGAAAATAATGTTGCCAAAACAACGTCAACAAATAATTCGCCGATCACATCGAATCCGAATACCAAAACAAACGGCACGACTATTGAAACACCGGATGACGCAATAGAGGAGACGGTCGAAGATTCGACGGATTTCAGCGACAACGCCGTAATTGACGACACGACGAGAACCGTCCGCAATACTACCGGAACAAGTACTAAAACCGCTCCGGCGTTTTCGACCAAAAATGAGCCGGTTCGCTCTCTGGCGAGCGGTGATGAAATCATCATTATCCCGGCCGATACGGAGCTAATCATCGAGCTGATCGATGAGATCGATACAAAACGAATCCGCGAAGGCGATTCGTTTAAGGCTCGTGTTTCATCACCCTACGAGATCAACGGGGCGATCATTGAAGGCAGAGTCGTCAAAAACCGTCGTCCGGGTAAGATCAAGCGACGGGCGGAACTGATCCTTTCGTTTGACCGGATCATTCTCAGCGAAAGCCGCTGGAGCAATTTTAACGCGATTATCACGGAAGTTTTGCCCGTCAGAGGCGACAACGTGAAGCGGGTTGATAATGAAGGCGAGATCGAAGGAAAACGGCCATACAAAGAAGACGGCATCAAGATCGGTGCGGCGACCGGAACGGGTTTGGTTATCGGTGCAGTCGTCGGCGGACCGGTCGGTGCGGCGGTCGGTGCCGGAGTCGGTGCGGCTTTCGGAGTCGGTGCGGTGGTCGTTGAACGCGGCGAATACATACGTCTCGCTGAAAATCAGCAGTTACGCATCAAAACCGCTTACGAAACCCAGATCAGATAATTTTTGTTTTTCATACGTACAGAGCTTTAGTATTTTAGACAGA
>JBGTRS010000091.1:11863-12072 GCA_041940665.1 Pyrinomonadaceae bacterium
TAAACGCTCTCCATTCTAAAATTTTTTGATTTTTTTTCAACGCGTGATATTTTCGCGTTACTTGATTCCACGAATTTACCGCTAAAGTCTTTTGTCTCCTTTGAACTTTGCGGCAAATTCGTGGATTATTTTTTTATGCAGATAGCTTTGTTGACGGATTTCGGAACGAAAGATTATTTTGTCGGAGCGATGAAAGGCGTTATTTTGTC
>JBGTRS010000092.1:0-12059 GCA_041940665.1 Pyrinomonadaceae bacterium
ATGCCCTGCCGAAACACGACACGCTGCCGTTTAATGAAATTGATATCGTTGACTTGCGAAAGGATAAAAAGAACTTGTAACATCTTGTTCATTTCACAATACTTATAATTGCAACTATGAGACGAGCAAAAATTTTAGCAACACTCGGACCTGCCTCGAAGACGCAGGAACAGATCGAAAAACTCATCAAAGCCGGAACAAACGCCGTGCGGGTGAATATGTCGCACGGAACGAAGGACGAACATCTCGAGATCATCAACAACGCCCGTTCGGCGGCGGAAAATCTCGGCTCGCCGCTTTCGATCCTCGTTGACCTGGCCGGGCCGAAAATCCGCACCCGCTCGCTCGAAGGCAAAAAACCTGTTCTGCTCCAGGCCGGAGAAAATTTTGTTTTAACGACCCGCGATATTGTCGGAAATGAAAATGAAGTTTCAACCACATTCAGGGAATTACCTTCAAGCGTCGAGATCGGCGAACCGATCCTGCTTGACGACGGTTCTTTGGAATTAAAGGTCATTGACAAGACCGACACGGACGTTATCTGCGAAGTCATCGCCGGCGGTCTTTTATACGAGAGCAAAGGAATCAATCTGCCGAACACATATTTGCCGATCCCGAGTCTGACGGATAAAGACCGTGCCGATCTGGATTGGGCTTTGGAGCAGGACGTTGATTACATCGCCCTTTCGTTTGTCCGCAAGGCGGAAGATTGCCGCGAAGTAAAAAGTATTATCAAACAAAAAAATACGCGGAAGTTCGGACGGGCGTTGCTTGTCGCCAAAATTGAAAAAGCGGAAGCGATAAAAAATCTGGACGCGATCATCGAAGCGACTGACGGCGTGATGGTCGCCCGCGGCGATTTAGGTGTTGAAACCAGCGTCGAACAAGTTCCGATCTTTCAAAAGCGGATCATTCAGCAGGCCATCGCCAACGATAAATTCGTCATCACGGCCACGCAGATGCTCCAATCAATGATTGACAATCCGCGGCCGACGCGGGCCGAAGCGTCCGATGTCGCCAACGCCGTCTGGGACGGAACGGATGCGGTGATGCTTTCGGCGGAAACCGCCGCCGGTAATTTCCCGATCGAAAGCGTTCTGACGATGTCGAAGATCATCAACTCGGCGGAAACCTTAAAACCCGCATCTTTAAGAAAACCGATCAAATTTTCGCAAGAGCCTTCAGGCAGAACTTCGCAAGCTTTGTGCAAAGCCGCCGGATATTGTGCTAAAGAAATGGAAACTGAAAAGATCGCCGTTTTTACCGAATCCGGCCTGATGGCTCGCCGGCTTTCTTCATTTCGTTCCGGCCTTCTGACGTTTGCTTTGACGACTTCCAAAAGAGCGAGAAATCAGCTGGCCTTAATTTGGGGCGTTTCGCCTTTTTATCAGGAAGCTCCCGAAACGACCGAATTGATGCTTAAGAAAGGCGAAACGACTCTGCTTGAAAACGAAGCGGTTGAATCGGGCGAGACGATCGTCATGATGGCCGGAAGGCTTTCGGGGCTGGGACTTTCGAGTTCGGTCGTGGTTTGGACGATCGGCGAAGACGTGCCGCGAAGATAGTTTGAAAGAATTTCTCTGATTCCGTTTACGGCTTTAATTTGACAGCCGTTCCGTATGCCAAAATTTCGGAAGCATTGCTCATTATTGCACTCGTCGTAAAACGCAAATTGACGACTGCGTCGGCATCTAATTGCAGAGCCTCTTCAACCATACGGCTGATCGCTTTGTGTCTGGCTTCGGTCAGCATTTCCGTGTAACCGATAATTTCTCCGCCGACCAAAGTTCTAAAACCCGCCATAATATCTTTTCCGATATGCTTTGTTTGAACTACATTTCCCGTAACAACACCGAGAATTTCAGAAATCTCTCTGCCCGGCACATCAGGCGTATTTGTATAGATCATTTGTTTTTGCATAGCTTTTTACCTGTTATCAACCAAAGCCAAATATTTCCCGTCCGGACTGACCGTCATTCTGGTAATATCCTTGATCCCGAATGAAACGAGATCAGCGAGCAAAACCCAGTCTTTATCCGCTTTTTCATCAAACCGGAAAAGCTTACTGCCCGAACCGATCAGCAAACTTCCGTCGGGCATAAAGGCGTAATCCTTTTTGCCGTCTTTGCTCGTGATGATCGGGCGGACGGCTTTTGTTTCGGAATTGAATTCCTTGATCCAGAGCGAATCGTCCGGGTGTCTCTGCATAAAGCTGAAATTATCCGTCTCCGGGATCAGATGCGGAACGCTCGGTTGGGCGTAATCGGCAATATATCGGTTTATGCCCTTTTCCGTATTCACAAAATGCATCATAAACGCATAACGAACCCAGACAAGGGCGTCGCCTTTTGCGTTAAAAGCGTAATAGGCAACGGGTTCGTTTATTTTGAAGGCGGGAGTTTCCTTTTTCGTCGGGCGGTCGAACTTAAAGACCGTCATCAGTTGCCCCTCGCCTTCGCGGACAAAGTGCAAAGTGTCTTTGTCGAATTCTTTTGCCGTGTATTCGTTGGCGGCGGAAGTTATGACGGGTGAAATTTTCTTGTCGGCGAGTGAATATGCGTAAATATCAAAATTGTTTTCACGGCGGTTCGATGTAAAAAACACGGATTTGGAATCGAGCGAAAATGAAGGCTGATTATCATAACCCGCATTTTGGCTGATGTTTTCGCCATTCGTAAATAAAAACTTACCGTCTTTTTTTTCGATCGAAAAAAGATAGATTTCCGAATCGGGTGCTTGAGTAAAAACGGCTGATCCGCACAACATTAAAACAAAAATAATTGTAAATAATTTCATAAACCTTCAATTTATGTTGACAAACTAATAATGTCGCTAAAAAAATACCCGCCAGGCAATTTCTTTTTCTATTCACTATTTACCATTCACTACTTACCAAATTTATTTGCAGTTTGCTCGTTTCCATTGTTCACATTTTTCTTTGGTGTCGGGTCCGTAGACCTTGCGGTGCGTCGCCATAATCATCGCATCCGCCGGAGCGACGATGCAGTCTTCATATTTGGTATCAACTTTCGCCGCAACGATGTATCTGTCTTCGTTTGCCATAGATTTTCTCTCCTTTTTTTTTAGTGATATTTTGAAGGAACATTTTCGCGTCCCCATTTTAAGGTTCGGCTCACCCAGACAAGTTCGTCCAGAAATCCCTGAATTAACTTGTCATATTTTTCATCGGTCAGATTTCCCTCATCATCAAATTTATCCTGAACTTTCGGAAAATTCAGATCGCTGAAGGTGACGGCCAAACCGAGTTCCCGCACCATCGGGACGCAATTTTCGATGACGCGGGTGCCACCCCACATTCCGGCTGAAACGCCGACAAAGGCGACTGCCTTGTGGATATATTCTTTAAGCAGAAGATCCAAAACCGATTTCAAAATCCCGGGATAACCGTGATTATATTCGGGCGTGACGATAACCAAACCGTCGGCTTTGATGATCGCATCCCGCCATTCGGGAAACTGATCTTTCAATCCCTGTCCGTAATCTTCGGTCGGCAGATCAAAATCGCGGACATCGAAAAATTTCGTTTCGATGTCTTCGCGTTCTTTCATTTTGGAAAAAACCCATTTCGCAACGTTTTCGCTCTGCCGGTCTTTGCGGTTTGTGCCGAGCAAAATCGGCACGAATACTTTTTCATTTTTCATAGATTTATTTTAGGCATTATGGCAAAAAAGAAAAGCGAAACCAAGACCGTTTTTGATTCCGCTTCTGATTTGATTTGAAATTGATTGACTTAGACAACCGTTTTTTCCAATCTTTCCTTTTCCCTGACGAGTTTTTCGCCCATTTCGTCAATCTCCTCCTGCGAGAGAACCTTTCTCGCATCGGGGAAAAGTTCGTCCTCTTCCTCTTTGTTGTGATGTTCCATTGATTCTTTCAAAACATCGAATTTCGCCGTCCATTCCTTGTTGTCTTTCGGCATCGAATCCATTTCCCGCAGTAAGTTTTTCCCGACATCGTGTTCGGCGATTCCTTCAAAACCTTTTTCTTCCGTTTCCTTATGCTCTTTTAAAACCGGATAAAGAATCGCTTCTTCGATCTTCATATGGATTTCCAAGTCCTTTTTGAGTTTGGCAAAAAATTCTTCGCGTGTTTTTTCCGCCCGCTCGGTCGTTTCCGCCAATTTTTCAAATGTTTCGTCCATCCGGTCGTGTTCTTCTTTGATAAACTTAAACGCGTCCATATTTAATTTTCCCCCCTTTTCTCATTTTTTTTTGTAAAATTTTTCGGTTTATATAAAGACATTTGAGCAGAATCAAAGCCTCATCGATTTGATAGTTTGGAAATAACCCTCTACGGTTCACTATAACCGGTGGCCTGAAGATCCAAAGTGTATTTATCGGGATCATTCTTAAAGAAAATTCCGCCGCTCCGGGTCGAATAGGAAGGCACATAATCAACCGTTGTCGTACTCGTTTCCTTCGTCTGTTCGCCTTCCTTTAATTCGCCTTTAATTACGGCAGCCGCTCCCGCATACTCGCCGTTGTTCTTGACTTCAAATTCAAGCAAATAACCCGCCTGCACTTTTTCAACTTTTTTCTTTGTGACAACCAGATCAGGCGGTCTGTCATTGGCCGTGATCGCCTTATAGGTCATAAAAATGATCGAGCTGAAAACGAAAACTGCCCCCAGCACGGCGATGATTACTTCGTAGATCGTGATCTCTTCTCCCTGTTTGTCCGAACCGTTGCCGCTTTTCTGCTCTTTTGTGTTCTCGTCTTTTTTTTCTTCTTCTGCCATAGAATCGTCTTTTCTCCTATAAAATAATCCGCGAAGCCGCCGCTCCCAAACCGGCCGGAAAACCCAAGACCAGCATTACCTTGACAATTTCCTCCCAACTCAAACCGTCCAGCGTGCCGAAAGCCCAGAGCGAAAATGCGGAAACGCCCAGAGCGATCGCGTATCCGACGACCGTATAGCGGAAAAACAAACTCCAGAACGAAGAATTTTCCGGTATGCGGTCCTCCTGCCCGCGAAACTTAAATGAATACACAAATCCGTGCATCAAAAAAAGCGTCAGGAAAGCGAGAAAGATAAACTGCCAATCGACCATCTTATAAGCGATCAGCGGCATCTCGATGGTCGCCGCCGGATTCATCGCCAAAAAAATCGCCCCGACCGACATCAGAAATAATTTTGCAAAATATGATTCTTTCGGAATTAATCTTTCGGCTTCGGATTCCGAATTACCGTCGTTATTTTGTGACTTGTTATCGTCGTCCTGCTTTTCTTTTTTTTCTTCTTTGTCTCTTGTCCCGAGCTGACTTTGGGCGAACAAGGCACCGAAGGCCGCCGTAAATCCCTGCACCGTAACCTTTCCGAGAACCTCATTCCAGGACATCCCGAAGTCTATCAACCCGAATGTGAAAAGAAAGATCGCCGCCGTTACATAGCCGACAAACATCGCCACAAACGCACTGACGGCCGCATCTTTAAAGGTGACGGTTTTTTTATAACCGATAAAGTATGCAAGTAAAATCAGATTCGGAATCGAGAGAAGGATGAATATGGCGAGACGATGACGGGCCATCGTAAACCCGAGCCACCACATCTCGCTCGTCATAATGATCGAGAAAGAAAAAATGATCGCACCCGCAAAAGCACGGGCTAACCCGATCAGAAATTCTTTCTGCGGATTTTTCTCGGACGCATCCGGTGCTTTTTTATCAGACATTTAGAGTTCGCCCCCGGTAAATTTATTCTGCATATCCGTTATTTTAACCCGGATTTAAATAAATTTATGTAAGACTTATGACATAAAGATGCAATAACGGTATTTTCGTGCCGCGTAAAAGTACGGTCTATCCAATTTATAAAACCTTTGGATATTTCGCAATTGTTTTACCCTTTTTTATCATCAAACGGATGAATCCATTGAAAAGTGACGCATTCGTCCATCACGGCCGGGATGCCTTCGTGGATCGTCGGATATTTCGGCTCGATGCCGATCTCATTCCACAGCACACCCTCTTTAACCGGCAGGTTATCATTCCAGGTTTTGGCGGCATCGGGCGTATAGAGTGATGGATAGTGACCGAACCAGCGTGCCGGGGCGAGCATATATGTGCCGAGAACAGAGAGCGGCTCGGGCACTCTGATCGTGCGGAACCGCGGATAGTATTTATGGATCACCTCAAAAAATTCATTCCAGGTGGCGGGAAGATGATCGGCGACGGGCGAAATTCCCTGCCAGCCCGTGTCCGCCACGCGGATCAACACGCGGGCGGCATCTTCGATATGCAGATGGGCGTAAAGATTGTCGCCCCGACCCGGAAACATCGCCCGGCCTTTGCGGACTTCCTTAAACATCAGATCTCTCGCTCCGTAAACGTGCGGGAGACGGATGGCGGCAAAATTTATATTATTTTGGGCGGCGAGTTCATTGAGTTTTTCTTCGGCTTCTTTTTTTGCCCTCCCGTAGCCGGATTGCGGTTCGGCGAGCGTTTCCTGATCGATCGGTTCGCCCTGCTCATCATAAACCAGCAGACTGCTCGCGTGAATAAATGTTTCAGCACCGGCCGCAATGGCACAATTCATCAGATCGACCGAGCCGTCAACGATGGTCGGTTTAACGACCTCGTATTTTTCAAAACTCGCTCTCGCACCGAGATGCAAGATCGTATCAATGCCGTCAACCGCCCGTTTCAAACTGTCTTTTTCAAGCAGATCGGCCTGAATGATGCGGACGTTTTTGCGTGCAAAAAGTGAACCGCGTAAGGGGCGGCGAACCATCACACGCGGTTCAATATTTAATCCAATCAACTGCTTGACGACTTCATAGCCGATAAAACCGGTTGCCCCTGTGACCAAAACTTTTTTCATAACTTTTCCTTGTCAAAAAGTTTATCAGGGGAATTTATTTTTTCAATTCATTTAACCAATCATTTTCTTCAAACTCTGCTCTGTGCCGCCGTTGGCGAAACCGGAACAAATTCGTCAGGTCAGTTTGGTATTCATAATTTCTTCAAAGGCCTTTTCATCTTCGTCGTCAATATCCAGTTCCGAATCAAAATCAATATCGCCGGCATCGGGATCATTGTAAACGTCCACATCAATTTTGTTTTCGCCTTTGGCGACAACGGTTGAAACCATCGCATCGCCCGTAATATTGACCGCCGTGCGGCACATATCGAGGAGGCGGTCAACGCCCAGGATCAGACCGATTCCTTCCAGCGGCAAGCCGACCTGATTCAAAACCATCGCCAGCATAATCAGCCCGACACCCGGAACTCCGGCCGTTCCGATCGAAGCCAAAACGGCCATTCCGATGACGGTCACATAGCCGCCGATCCCGAGTTCGATATTGTAAACATTGGCGATAAAAACCGTCGCCACGCCCTGCATAATGGCCGTTCCGTCCATATTGATCGTGGCCCCGAGCGGAACCGTAAACGAGGCGACAGAGTTTTTGACGCCGAGTTTTTCCGTCACGCATTGCAAGGTTACGGGAATCGTCGCTCCCGAACTTGCCGTTGAAAAGGCAAAGGCCTGAGCATCCCGCATTTTCTTCATAAACATAATCGGATTAAACCGCGTGAGCAGATATAAAATAACCAGAATCGTTATAAAGAAATGTATGCCCAAAGCACCGAGAACCGTTAAGAAATAACTTGCCATCGGAAGAATCAACTCGATTCCCTGCTCGGCAAATGTTTTGGCGATCAGACAGAAAACGCCGATATGGGCAACGCTCATGACCATATCAACGAGTTTCATCGCGACTTCATTGAGCATCTCCGCCGCTTCGACGACGGGTTTGACGGCCCGGCCGATGATCAAAAGGGCGACGCCGACCATGATCGAGTAAAAAATGATGCCGAGCATATCGCCGTTGGCAAATGTCGCGACCGGATTGCTCGGAACTATGTTTATAAAAACATCCGTGATCGGCGGTGCTTCTTTGGCCGTAAATTCGGTGGCTTTGTTCGTTTCCATATCAAAGCCTCGGCCGGGACCGATGAGCATAGCGAGGAGAATTGCCGTCGAAATGGCGATCGCGGTCGTTAAAACATAGAGCACGAAAGATTTTACGCCGATGCGTCCGAGGGCGGCAATGTCACCGATCCCGCATACGCCGACGATCAGAGAAAATGTCACGAGCGGAACAACCAGCATTTTCAAGAGATTCAGGAAAATCCCGCCGCCGAGTTGGAACAAACCATCCACCAACCAAGTATCAACAAACGCGTTTCCCTTAAAAAACAAGTTGATGATCACACCCGTGATCAAACCCAAAACCAAGCCGATCAGTATTTTTACCGTCAGACTCATTTTCTTTCGTTCAGCCATATTTTCTCCTGTGGTTGCTTGTGATTTTCGAGATACGCTATCTTATCAGATTTTTGAAATTTTTATATGTTCATTTTACCCCGACGATTCCCAGAACGATCAATAAAGCCCTTTGACTTCCGATGTGGCTGTCGGTCGAATCCCATTGTTCGTCCAAGGAATGAGCTCCTTTTCCTTTGCCTCCGCCGTCGATCGTGATGGCGGGAATTCCGATGCTGATCGGCAAGTTCGCATCGGTACTGGAAAAACCGAAATTGTTTTCGATGTTCATAAATTTATTGGCGGCCGATGCAACTCGGATGATCGGCGAATTCTGCGATTGCGTTCCGGTCGGTCTATCACCTATCAACTTGATGTCCAGAGATAATTTTCCCCGGTCGTTCCAACGTCTGTTTTCTTCTTTTAAGGCGGCTTCGGCACTTGCCTTAAAGCGGCTTTCGAGTTTTGCGAGTTCGTACGGATCAACCGAACGCATATCAATGTCGAACGAACTTTCAGCCGCAATGGAATTGACGCTCGTGCCGCCGCGGATCATGCCGACGCTGAAAGTCGTTTTCGGCTCAAGCGGCGTTTGAAATTCGGAAATTTTGGCGATCAGACGTCCGATGGCGTGGATCGGATTGGCCATTCCGAACGCTCCGTAGGAATGTCCGCCCGGACCGGAGAAGGTGACGCGGTAACGCTTCGAGCCGACCGCTCCGGTCGTCACGCCCAAACCTGTTCCGTCGATCGAAATAAAATGCGTGATCTTGCCCTTCAACTCCTCGCTGAAAAGATGTTTGACGCCCTTCAGATCACCCAGACCTTCTTCGCCGACATTGGCGACAAAAATTATATTGCCGATGGTTTCGATCTTTTCTTTTTCGAGCGTTTTGGCGATGGCGATTAAAAGAGTCAATCCGCGGGCGTCATCGCCGATGCCGGGAATTTTGATGACCGAGCCTTCGCGTTTCGTTTTAAGTTCGGTGTGCATCGCAAAAACCGTGTCGAGATGGGCCGCTAAAACAAGCGTCGGTGCATCCGCTTTTTCGCCCGTTCCCGGTCTTTCACCGATGACATTGCCGGCCGCATCAACGCGGACGTTTTTCAAACCGATCTCTTCAAAACGCTGTTTGAAATAAAGTCCGCGTTCCGTTTCTTCAAATGTCGGTGCGGGAATTTCGGCAATTTTGATCTGCTCCGTGATCGTTGCGGGTTCGATCTCTTTGATATATTCAAAGGCGTTTTTCACCTTCGCGTTTTTCATCAACGCTTCAAAATCGGTATTTAACTGCGAAAAAGCGGAAACCGCCGAAAAGCAGAAAAGTATCAGGAAAACAGAAAATCTCTTAAAATTTAATTTCATAGTAAGAATTATAAACTAAATCAAACATATGAAAAAAACCGAAAGAACATGAAATATTATAAAGATACCTATCGTAATCTTTCGTGTAGATTTCGTATTTTTCGTTGTTAACTTTCTAAAGCCCGGCAAAAGATAAGAGCATCTTCCGACGGATTGTCATAATAATCTTTTCTGACCGATCGCTTTGAAAATCCGTTTTTCCGATAAAAATTTACCGCTTTATTATTTGAACATCTGACCTCAAGCCAGATTTCCGAAATTTGATTTAACTTTAACTCTTTTAGAATCCCGTCAAAAATTTTTTGTCCGATTCCTTTTTCTTGAAAATCCTTCCGCACGGCGATATTGCAGATTTCGGCCGTTTCAAAAGTTTTGTTTATTCCTGCCAGAAGCCGCACGAGGGCGAAGCCTGAAATTTCTCCGTTTTCCGAAACGGCAACTTTTGAAACTGAATCTTGTCTTTGAATCTCTTGTTCGTAATCGGCTTTTGACCAAGTACTCAAACCGCTTTCTTTCTGAATTTTTAAAACTTCCTCGATGTCGTCTTCGGCAAGATCGCGGATGATTATTGTGTCGTTTCTCAGATTCATTCTCCGTCTTTTATTTTCGGCATTTCGGCACGGGCTTCGGGTTTGCCTTCGAACTGATTTTGATAAAATCTCTGCGTCGGATAGGCGAAATCTATGTCGTCGCACGCGGCAAATTCGTGCAGGATGTCTTCCCAGATCTCCTGTTCGGAACCGCGGCGGCGGCGGGGATTACAGATATAACGGATCGTCAGCAAAACGCCGCTGTCTTTGACCGAGGTATAGACGATCGGCGTGAGTTTGCCGACATAGATCATCATCCGGCTGGCGGCTTGCCGGATCTGATTTTCGGCACTCTGCGAAAACTCTTCACCGCGGACATTGATGATCTCGGTCAAAATCTCCTTCGCTTTTTCCCAGTTGCTTTCAAAGGTTACAAGGACGGCGATTTCGTTCCAGATATACTGAAAACCGTCCGTGTAGTTGGCGAGCGGTTCGCTGAACACCTTGCCGTTCGGGATATGCATGACCCGTCCCGTGCTCTGTTCGGCATCAACGCGGTTGCCGATCTCCATCAGCGAAAACATAAATATCCGCTGATCGATCACATCGCCTTTGACGTCGCCGATCTGGATGCGGTCGCCGACGTGAAAAGGTCTCCGCCAGAGAATAAAAGCCCAGCCCGCCAGATTCACGAGCGGTGCGTGCAGAGCGATGGCCACGCCGGCCGAAAGCAGACCGAGGTAGGTCGAAAGCGATTGAAATCCGCGAAACCAGATGCTTCCGACAATAAAAACGATCAGTCCGAAATTGACGTAAGAAGTGGTCTTTCGCCAGCGATAACGGGTCGCCACGTCTTTCGTTCGCCGGTAGACAAAGATGAGAATGATGCGGCGAATAAAGATCAAGACCAGTATAGCGACCAGAGATGTAAGCAGACGGGTTTGAGCGGTTTCATTCAAACCCAAAGTCTGTAGCCAATTTACTATCTCTTGCATCTACCTTTTCCGTCCGCAATTCAAATGATCACAACAAATATAACAAAATCCGGCTAATCAATAGTTGCAAATTCAAGATTTTATTTCAAGAGCTAATTTTCTGAGCCAATCGAACTTTAATGCTTGTTTGTTCGATAGTTTCTTTGCAAAGTTTAACCTTTCTTCTTTGCTTGTTGCTGTTTGATGTAAAAAATATGCTTCATTTAAAGCCTTTATCCTTTCCTCAGAATAAATTGGAAGTTCGTTTTTTTCTGTTTGCCATAATTTCGGTGTAAATGCTTTGGTTAATTTTGGTTGAGTATCTGCAATATGCGTCCAAAACCAATAACTAACAGAAACATTTTTGATGTTTGAGGATTTAAGATATTTGGTCCATTCGGTCTGTTGTTGCCAACGCCAGGTATTCGGACTTGTTTTCTTGCGTTCTGTTATTCCTATGAATCTTAATTTTTTATTCGTAGCAATTTTATCGTTTTGAATTTCATCAGACCATTTATTTAAGAATTTGAAGATTTGCTCGTATGTTCCGCCTCTGCAAACGACATCAGTAAATGAAGTTGGAATCTTTTTACTCTTTATAGCAATCGGATCAATTTCAAGTTGTTCAAAGTATTTTTTTAACGATTGAAAAGATTTTGGATAATCTCTTTCAATATCCCGGATTGAATAACCATAGAGTGAAATATTTAATCTCAGCAAACGATCTTTCCAACTTGTGTCTTCCAAAATACCGCTTAAATAATCATGAACGCTATCGAGCGAACGACCAACAAAAACTAAACGAGAATTTTGACTGAAAGTAAGAATCTTTGTGGCACAGTCACGAACATTAAAAAGTGTCCAATCGTCCAACTTAAAATCAGTATTTATAAGTGAACCAAG
>JBGTRS010000093.1:0-11921 GCA_041940665.1 Pyrinomonadaceae bacterium
ACTTGACCGCGAATGGGATATCGAACGGGTTTTGGAAACAAATGCTTCGGTACTCGCCTTGAGCGGTCTGGCTCTCGGCGCGGCTCACAACAAAAAATGGTTCATATTGCCGGGCGTTGTGATGTCCTTTCTACTACAGCACGCCGTGCAGGGCTGGTGTCCGCCGGTTCCGGTTTTCCGCCGATTAGGCATCAGAACAAGAAAAGAGATCGACCGCGAAAAATACGCTCTCAAATATCTTCGCGGAGATTTTGCGAACGCGGATTCCGATTCGAAAGCGGATGCCGCTGTGCAGGCCGTCAGTGCTTAGCCGGATTCGATGAAGATCAAAGACGCTACCGATAAAAAAGAAACCGTCCGGCAGATGGCTGAAATTCTGATGGACGGTTTCAGCGACACGGGAACAACTGCCTGGCAGACATTGGCAGAGTGTTTAAAAGAGGTCGAAAATTCTTTGGTTGAAGAAAAGATCAGCCGCATCGCCGTTGATGATGCGGGCGAAGTTCTCGCCTGGACGATCGGGGCGGAAATTTACGAAGGCTTTACCTGGGAACTCGAATTACTCGTCGTCCGCCGCGATAAAAAACTAAACGGGCTCGGCCGGAAAATGCTCGCGGATTTTGAAAATGAGGTAAAACGCCGCGGCGGTTCGGTCGTCCTTTTGGGGAGCGACGATGAAAACAACCGGACGAGTCTCGGCGGAATCGAACTTTATCCGAATCCTCTGGAACATCTCGCCAGAATCAAAAATTTGCGGGGACATCCCTTTGAATTTTACCAAAAATGCGGTTATACGATCACCGGCGTCGTCCCGCACGCCAACGGCTTCGGCAAACCCGACATCTGGCTTGCCAAACAACTTTCATAATCTCCGAAATCCGGTTTATTCAGTACTTGTCGAACGAAAGACTTCGTAAAGCAGCAAACTTCCGGCAACCGCGACATTCAGCGAATCCGTCCCTTCGATCATCGGGATTCTGACAAGATTTCTGCAGATGGATTCTTCGGTTTCAGTTAAACCTTTCCGCTCATTTCCAAGCATTAAAATTGTCGGCGGCGAATAACGGAGTTTGTGATAATCCGTCTGTCCGTGCGGAGTTGCCCCGACCACCGGCAAGTTATTCGCTCTTATCCAGGTTTGAAACTCGCTCAGATCAGTTCGAACAATGTTTTGCTTAAAGATCGCTCCCATCGTCGCCCGCACGACATTCGGATCAAACGGGTCAACCCGATTTCCGATCAAAATAAATCCGCCCGCCCCGATGGCCGCTGAAGTGCGAATCAATGTTCCGAAATTTCCCGCCGACCGAATATGGCTGATTACCGTCCAGCAGATATGTCTGTCGGGTTTTGTCTGCTCAAGCGTGCGAACTTTTTGGCGAATTATTGCGGCAACGCCCGAAGCCCGTTCGGTTTTGGAAACCTCCCGGAACTGCTCAGGCGTAACCCTCGCAAACGGAATTCCCCTCCGTTTTAATTTTCGGACAAATTTCCGGGCAATCGGAGCGGTTAATAATTTCTCGCTGTAAATTATGGTTTCGATTGAAAAATTATTATCAACGGCTTGGACAAAGTTGCGGACACCTTCGGCAAAAAATAGTTTTGTTTGGTCGCGGTAAATGCGTTCGGTTTGAAGTTTTCTGATTTTTTTGAGGATTGGAGCAAATTCTATCTGTCGGAATACGACATTTTTCTCATTGCTCATCCTCCTTCGTTTGAATCAAAAGATTCCTGTAATTTGATCTAATTTTCATAATTTGTCTGATTTTTATTTGCTCACAATCAATTTGATTGAACAGTTTAAGACGGATCGAATAAAAAAATCAAGGTTTTTGAGTCGGAACGCCGGCATCTTGCCGGCAATTTACGCTGGTAAGCGTTGGAGCAAACTTTATCAATCTCAAAGCTTCTTTCATCTGTAAAGTTCGCATCAATTATTTTCGTGCTATCGCACTCACTGCCAGCAAGATGCTGGCGTTCCATTTACTATTTACAACTTACGATTTACTATTTACACATTATGCCAATACAGAGACCTTTTAATTTCAAAAAATGGATTGATGAACACCGCCACCTGCTTAAACCGCCCGTCGGGAACAAATGCGTCTGGGAAGATGCCGAATTTATTGTCATGGTCGTCGGCGGCCCGAATTCGCGGAAGGATTACCACTGGGACGAAGGCGAGGAATTTTTCTACCAACTCGAAGGCGATATTCTCGTCAAAATTCAGGAAGACGGCCGGGCCGTTGACGTTCCCGTCAAAGAGGGCGAGATTTTTCTCCTGCCGCCGCGAGTTCCGCACAATCCCGTCCGCGGCGAAAACACGGTCGGCCTCGTCATCGAACGCAAACGCCGCGACGGCGAAAAAGACGGTCTGATGTGGTTCTGCGAAAACTGCAACGAAAAACTCTACGAAGAATACTTCGTTCTGGAAGACATTATGACCCAGTTCCAGGGCGTTTTCGAACGTTTCTACAGTGACAAAGAAAAACGCACTTGCTCGAATTGCGGAACGGTCATGGAACCGCCGCCGGTTGTAAGCTGATTTACACAACTCTTTTGAGATATACCTTATATATAAAACGGGATTGAGTATTTCACTAGAAGCTATCTCAAAAACACTTTTCCTCGTTCTTGGCATCTCGGCGACTTTGCGGGAAATTATAAAAAAGTCCCGCAAAGCCGCAAAGATACAAAGTTAAGAATTGAAGAAATATCAGGAAAACATATTTTTGAGATAGCTTTTAGAAGAATAAATTTTTTCTTTTTTTTTCTCGGTCATATCAATATAATTGCAAATAAAGTTCACGGACTTAAAAATCATTGTTTCTGGGGAAAACCTTTATGAAAAGAATAATCGGGATGTTTCTGACGGTAACGGCTTTTTTTGTTTTCGGTGCGGGACATATTCTGTATGGACAAAACACGGGAATTCCTACAAATAACAACTCTGAAGAAAGAAGATCGGATAAATGGGTTGATCAAAGTCTTGCCGGTTTAAGAAAAATGGAATCAGATGCAAGGCAAGATGCGATCATTAAACCTCAACCATATAAACTTCGCCCGGAGACTATAATTGCACTTGAAAAATATCTATTACTTGAAGATTTATCGAAGATAAAACCTGCTCAAAAATACTTTGTCCAATTTGCAGATTTTCTAAAGGATAAAAATACGGGGTTAGCCCGTCTTCATCCATATATGAAATGCGATCAGGGATTAACCGTCAGTATTCAGGAAATCGAACGATGTGCAGATACTCTGCAAATTCGCGGCGGCGGTTCATTTTATTCGTTCAGAAACAGAACTACCATTAATGAATCGGGAAATTGGTCTGATATTCAATTAACTGACGGAAAATTCGTTGTCGGAAGCAAAACCCAGTTCGGTTTGATCAGAGAACTCGGAGAAGTTGTCAGTCTTGAAGAGCTAAGCTTAAAATCGAAAGAATTTGAGTTTTTACTGAAATATAAACCAAAATCTTATTTTCAAGAAGTAAAATTGGAAAAAGAAAGATTGGATAAAGGGTTGATTGATCGGTTTTCCTCTTCCGCAGAACTTAAACTCAATTCCACATACATATTACGTTCAATTGCTTATCAACTGCAATTTGTCAAAGTTCTCGACAATCGGGCGGACATCATAGTGGCTTTCAAGGTTATCGCCCAAGAGGATGACGGCAGTATCATTCTGCTTTGGAAACAATTAAAAAGTAATACTCCGAAGAAATTAAAAGGTGAAATCACAAACTAACCTTCCTCTGCATTTCCAATGCAGAGATTTGAAAATGGACTGAAAGTCCTCCATAGATAATCTTCAAGGATTAAATTATCGTTATCTTTGTTTTATTTGTGCCGATAATGCTCCAAGTATTCTTGCACCATCTCTTCGGTAATGTAGCCTGTTGACCAGGGCTCCGTAAGCGATGTCCAAAAGTGTCTTCCCCAGTATCTTTCCCGAGAAGTTGCGAGAACTCTTGTTGAAGTTATCTTGATGAGCGTCCTTCCAAGCGTTTGAGCAATTCCGAAAGTTCTAGTTTTGGCGGTTACTCGATGTGCATATGACCCCGGTCACAACTGACGACGCCTTTTAGTATTCGCACATCCTCAGCATCGCAAATTTGTCTGAGCAAGTCCCGACATCGAACTTTGATGTCACCGTGCAACACCTGGTAACGATATTTTGTTACCCGCACGAAATGAGCAGACAGTCTCCTCGTCGTATTCAAGCCTTTTCTGTTTTTCTTCATTGTCTTTTACTTTAAGCATAGACGGTTTGGATGATTGCTGAAAGTCTTGCACTGAAACTACAAAGTTTTTACTTGCATGCTTCAAAGAATAAAGCCGAGGTTTTCTCCAATCCAAATTACCATTTTTACGAAGCCACACCAAAACCGTGATTTTGCCTTGAATTTTGTAAACCTGTTGAGCCTGTTTATAAGTCATTTTGCCTTTTATGGCCAACAATCACCAACATAAAAGCTAAATTATAATCACGCTGAGGTTGCTTTTTTCTTTCATTGAATTCCTTTCCCATAAATATGTCCTTTTTCTGTCAACTTATTTCAGGACGAAACATTTAAAATAAAAAAAGCAATCTTAACAGAGATCATTAAGATTGCTTTTTTTATTTTGCGGGAGTCATTGGTCCTATTGCGGTGTAGGACGTTAAATTCATATTTTTAGCTAACGATAATTCCGCATTCTGTTGGTGCTTTAGAATCGTCACTAAATGAAACAATAATTCCTGTTAATGAAACAATAATTCCTGTTAATGAAACAATAATTCCATTATTAACTTTGGTGTCTGTTGTTTGTGTACAGGGCTTATTTGTTTCATTATACGAAACAATAATTCCGGCTTTAGTTGTTGTCGCTCCAATTATAATAATTCCTATTAAAGTTGCGGTTGCTAATAATTTTTTTATGCTTTTCATATTTCCTCTCCTACTAAATATCATTCTATTTGCTATTAGAATGTTACAAGCCTTATGCCAAATATTTGCTGAACAATATTAACAGCTTAAACTACTCTACATATAAGACTTATAAGAATCAGAGAATCACAATCAAAAGTAAGTAATTTAAATTTTTTATTTAACATTAATTTCCCTACAAATCCGCACAATACCGAGTAAACCCTTTATATTCAACACTTGCGTAAAACTCGTAACTGGTTATCAAATAATCATCGTATATTTAATATCCGGGTAAAAAGCTTTGCACATTTATTGGTTGATTAGTCGTAATTACTGTGCCAAAGGAATAATTTTTATGCAGAAATTGAATAATTGTGCAGATCGGAATGTTGCACAAAAATGACTGTATTTTACCTATGCAATATTGTATAATGTAAGCAACTTAAAAGTTGTTGACTTTTAAAAGATTTTTGAAAATAATTATCGGGCAATTCACACATTACAATCTGAGAGGACTCCCGATAATGCAGGTAAAAACAATCGGAATGAAGTTTAATTCAAAGGCAGACCGCACTTTGCAAGACATTCTTACATACATAAAAGGGTTGGACATTATTGAAAATAAAGATAATCGAATATTGGTTATTGATGAGATTAAGCCTAACTTTTGGGGTGGGTGTCTTTTAAGTATTCGTAGCGACAGAGTATTACTCAAGTTTAAATTTGAAGATGGCGTTTATCAAATTAAGCCAGAAGAACTAGAGAAGGGGACTAATAAAATAGACGTGAATTTCTTTTTGATAAACACAAATACGAATCGAGGGTTATTTCAGACCTATCATAGGTCAGCTTCGTTTAATATATTTTTCAGTATTATCAAACGCCATTTTTTAACAATGCGGTCAATTCAGAAATTCAAAGGTAATTTAACCGCAAACGAATTACTAAGAAATGAAAGTATAGATGAATGGTTAGAAAAAGTTGACCGAATCAAGAAGATACAACTTGATTTTTCTGTATCCGGAATTTCCGACAGCACATTAAAAATTATGAGTGCGGAAGCCAGCACTTCGCGTTTAACTCTTACCTATAGAAAAACATTGCTAAGTAAGTTAGGGGAGCTAAAACGTGCAACGAAAAATTTATTACAAAAAGAACAAGACAGTTTTGAGAAGTTTATAATTAAAGGGCAGGTTGATGGTCAAGATGAGTTTTTTGATGTTTTTGAAAACATAGATGTTTTTTACTATCAAGATTTTGATGAGTATGCAAAATCTTTACAAATTGAAAGTTCCGATCTTGTCAAATCAATTTTATCATCAAATAACTTAAAAGAATTGATTAGAATTTACGAAACACCACACATTAAAAGGCATATTGGATAATGAGTATTGATATAAGAAACATAGGAATAGTTTATATTACAGTGGTGCTATGGCTAGTTGTGGTCGTAGTAACTGCTACTACTTTTTACTTAAGTTTTGAAAACCTCCACAATCTTTATCAATCAAAATTACAAGTTGCTATGTTCGCTGGCTTTTTAACTATTGGGGGGTTTCTTCTTACATTAAAAAGTTTTGTCGTGATTCAGTTTAAGAAAGAACTTTTTGAAAAAGAATATTATAGGTCTGCCCATAAAGCATCTCACGGCACATATTCAGGAAAAACATATTATCGCCCATTAAAGGATTTAGCGGAACTTTTGTTAGTGTCTGTTGTATTATCTTTAATTACATCCTTTATTCAAATAACTATAGGATTCCTTAACTCTAATTCTATTTCTGCGATTTGTATTGGTTCGGGTATAGCTACGTTATTTTTGGTTGTTTTTTTGTGGTATTTTGTAAGATGGAATATTCTCGAAATGTTCAAATGGTGGGAGAAAGATATTGACAGCTTGAATTCGGATAAAAACTAATCCCTAATATAATCCACGTCAATATTAAACTCGTAGATCGCGTGAACGACACAAGCCAAGTTATGACATAAGACCTTGCAAAGTAGTTCGTTTATTTGTGCCTTTTCGGTCTTACTTTTCAACCTTTCGCCAAACTTCCGCTTAATCATATAGAAAGTGGTTTCAACATTACTTCTCTTATGATAGAACTGTTTGAATTTGTCGTTATGAATCTTAAAGAAGTAATAAAGGTTTTGCCACAGTTTATCTTTTTTGTAGTGAGTTGGGGTTGAATTCTCTTTAAAAGGAATATACGGCATTCCGCCACTATCAACGACAAGGTTTAGATTCTCGACAGATAAATATGCTTTATCGGCAGACACTTCTTTAATCTCGAAATGCTTTGCCGTGTTTTCGATCAACGGCTTGAACTGTGGCGAATCTCCTGCGATTCCATCCGTGATTTCAACGCTTACTACAATATTAGTTAAGACACCGCAAACGATATGACATTTCAACCATTGCAGTTTTTCGATCAAATGCGGGTTGGAATACTTTTGGTGCATCCAAGTTTCCCGTGTGCCTGTCGAAAACCCCGAAGCGTCAACAGCAAAATCGTGTTCAATCGCTTTCAATGGCAAAGCCGATGTTGTAATCAGTTCTTTTAGAACATAAAACATATCTTCAAGATCGAGATAGTTAAACAGAGAATTGAAGTGCGGAATTGTTGAAATGAAACCTTTTTGATGAGCGTCTTTGAGATCGGACATAAAACGCCTGCCGGATACGCCGGAATAGGTTTTATAAACGACTGCAAAGATCATATCCCGAAACGGTATGCGACTTCTTCCCGCCCCATCTTTTCTCGGTATATCGTCTATATTCTGGCAAAGACTGTAAAGAAGTTCTAAAAATCTTGTTTTCTCATTGGTTTGTGCTTCGTTATAGGAAGTCCATTTTTGCGGATAAGTTAAACGCAGTTTCGGTTCTGTTTCTTCGGGTTGTGGTTTTTCTTTGACTCTATCAATAATATACATTGTGCTTCTCTCCTTGCTTTCCACAGGCGAGTTGTCGCACAATATACTTTCGACTACGGAGTGCTTGCTCACTCTGTGGTTAAATAGGCACGGTTGGTTATAGCAGTAACTTTCCGTGCTTTTTCTTTCCTTATTTGATGCACTAATTATACTACGTTTCATCTGTAAAATCAATGTAAATAGTTGAGATTATTGGACTTGATTGCAACTTTTAAAGTAAAAAGCGGTTCTCAATGCAAGCATTTACTATTTGACAATATAATGCTTGCAAGTGTAGAATGCAAGCATTATATATTTGGAGTGTAAGCATTATGACAAAAAAAGATTTATCGAAGGCAAAAGGCGGACACGCGAGAGCACAAGCACTGACTAAAAAAGAGCGATCCGCAATAGCTAGAAAAGCCAGTCAAGCGAGATGGGGTGAAAAAATTACACACGGCGGATTCTTGGATTTAGCAGGAATAAAGATACCTGCTTATGTAACCGAAAGCGGTTTAAGGGTGCTTTCAGGACGCGGAATGCAAGATGCTTTAGCATTAGTAGATGAAAGTATGAATTCAAGTCAAAAATCGGGGGGAAGGTTGGGCCGGTTGTTTAGCTATAAATCGCTTGAACCCCTTATAAATAAAGCAAAAGAGTCGGGCCAGTTTGAACCTCTTAAGTTGCATTTTCAGGGTAAAGAGATTCACGGATACCAAGCCGACGCATTAAATGAAATATGTAATATTGTGCTAGAAGCTAGATCACAAGGTTATATGAAGACAAAAAGGCAGAAAATTATTGCAGAAAGGTGTGAGGTCTTATTAAGAGCCTTCGCTAAAGTTGGACTAATATCTTTAATAGATGAAGCAACAGGTTACCAGTTCACACGCCAACGCGAAGCCCTCGCTATAATTCTGAAAGAATTTATAGCGACCGAATTGCAGAAGTGGGTAAAAACCTTTCCCGACGAATTCTATTATCAGATTTGCAGATTGAAAGGGTGGCGTTTAGCAGATATAAACAAACGCCCCGCAGTTTTTGGACATATTACAAATTACTTAATCTACAAACGATTAGCACCGGGCGTATTAAAAGAATTAAAAATAAAAACACCGCGTGATAGTAAAGGTCGGCATAAAGAACATTTGCACCGCAGATTAACAAGAGATGTTGGGCATCCACGATTGCGAGAGTTACTTGCATCTGAAATTACTCTTATGCGGGTATTTGACGCGGGTGAGTGGGACAAATTCGACGAAGCCTTAAATAGAGCCGTCCCAATATATGGAAACCTACCCTTATTCGATCAATACGATGAACCTGTGGTTGACTCAGCAAGGTTGTTACATTAACAAAATCCAAAAAAAATAATTTTTGTGCAGAACCCCGAATAAATGTGCAGAATCAATAATTTTTGTGCAGAGCGGTTAATTATTGTGCAGAATTGAATAAATGTGCAAAGCCCGGGTAAAAGGCTTTGCACATTTATTAGTTGATTAGCCGTAATTACTGTGCCAAAGGAATAAATTTTGAGCAGAAATCGAATAATTGTGTAGAACTGCTAAAAAATGCACAGTATTAATAATTATTGTGTAAGTGGTGTAATTATTGTGCAGAAACGAATTATTGTGTAAAGCCCGGACAAATGTTTGAGCATTAAATCACTTTGTTTAAATGAAAATTATTAAAATTAGTTTAAAAGGCTAGCATTTTTTAATTTTTTAATGTTATTATATTTGTGGGTAATTCACATTCTCCAACTCTCAAATAATCCGACTTTATTTTTCTTATTTTCACCCAAAGTTCACATTGTATCTTCTAAGTATGAGCCACGAAAAGATTTCCAAACTTTATGTTGTAACTATCTGCGTTTTGGGTAGTGCATCGATAGTTTTTGCAATTCTTAATCTTGATATTGGCAAACTTAGTTGGATAGCAACTTTTTTATTAATCTTCGCTTTGCTGGTTACTTCAAGACTGACCCTCTCATTACCTCGATCAAACTCACATTTTAGTTTCTCCGACACAATGATATTTTTTGCTTTCCTTGTATATGGCGGGGAATTAGCAATAATTTTAGCAGCGTTTGAAGTATTTATTAGCTGTCTTTATTTAATATACAGGGGAGTTAAGTTCAGAAAACATTCTATACCTTTCAATGTTGCAAGTACTGCATTTTCAACTCTTATTACTTTTTTTGTTTGGGTATATCTTCCAAAGTTTGGATTTCCGCATTCGTATACACAAACAAGTAACTTAATTTCGACATTGGCAATTTTGGCTTTAACACAATTTCTTGTTTTATCTACATTTGCTGCAATCTTTTATGCACTCAAAGAGAAGGCTAACATCTGGAAGATGTGGAAAAACATTTGCTTCTCAAGTTCGATGACTCAAATTGCCGGAGCAGGATTGGCTGGCGTAACCTATAAACTCATTAATTATTCTGATTTATTTACTATTGTAATTTCCTTTGTGGTATTTGGTGTCGCATACCTGAATTATCGGCAGATGATTCGAAACATCAATAATTCGATCGATCAAGCCGAAAATGCTGAGCGGGAGAAGGCGGAGCTTGCACAGCAGCAGGCGAGAAATGCTGAGGCTCATGCAGAGCAGTTGGAGATTTTGCTTGAAAAGGAAGAGAAGATCAGTCAGGATCTACGCCAGAGCAAGAAGGATTTGGAATATGCCGCTTTTCACGATAATCTGACCGATCTGCCGAATCGTGCTTATTTGGTTGAAAGACTCGATCTGCTTTTGCAACTCGGTTCGGAAGTTTCGAGTAAATACTACGTTCTATTTTTGGATTTAAGCAGATTTAAGAACATCAACGACAGTCTCGGACATACCATCGGTGATGAAGTATTGAAAGTTGTCGCCTTGCGTCTCCGCCGGAGTTTGCGGGATGAAGACACGATCGCCCGGCTCGGCGGAGATGAATTTGCAATCATCTTAAATGATCTCGAATCGCTCGAAGAAGCGATGGATCATGCCCGCCACATTTATAATAAATTGACCGAGCCTTATATGATCCAGGGCAATAAGATTCATTCCGATCTGCATATCGGCATCGCCCCGTTTGACAATGAGCAGATCAAACCCGAAGACGTTTTGCGGGACGCCGATATTGCGATGCACAACGCCAAAGAGAAAAATATCGGTGTGGCGGTTTTCGACAAACAGATCCGCTCGCAGTATCTCGAACATATCCGGCTCGAAGGCGATCTCCGCTACGCGGTCGAAAGAGAAGAGATGGAGATGAACTATCAGCCTCTAGTCTCTTTGAAAGACGGCGAACTGATGGGCTTTGAAGCCCTCCTGCGGTGGCATCACAGCGAACTCGGTTTTATATCACCCGGCAAATTTATTCCGATCAGCGAAGATTCCGGCTTGATAATCCCGATAACGAATTGGATTTTAAAAGAAACCTGTACGCAGATGGCCAAATGGCAGAAGATCTCGCCCGATTACCAAAACCTACTGGTCAGCGTCAACATCTCCGGCAAGCATCTGGCGGAAGAAAGTCTGATCCGCGATGTCCAAAACGCTCTGAAAGTTTCGGGTTTGAAAGCCGAAAGTCTGAAACTTGAGATTACCGAAACGACCGCCATGGAAAATGCCGAAAGAACCATCAAGATACTTCATCGACTGAAAGAACTCGGCGTCCAGATCAGCATAGACGATTTCGGAACGGGTTATTCATCCCTGAATTATCTGCACCGGATTCCGTTCGACACGCTGAAGATCGACCGCTCTTTCGTTTCGATGGCGGACGACAACCCGGAAGATTCGCAGATTTTGAAAACGATCATAATACTTACCAAGAACCTCAAAAAAGAGATCATCGCCGAAGGTATCGAAACCGAAAAACAATACAGATTCCTGCGTGATCTCGGATGCAATTTCGGGCAGGGCTATCTTTTCTGCCGTCCGCAACCGAAGAACGATATGGAAACGATGCTCTACAAGAAAACAAAATGGCTGCCCGAAACCGAAGAGGAAAAAGCGGAAGAACGCCCGACCAAAGATATTTCCAACGAAGACAATTTGCCCGTATTTTAGAAAACAGCAAAGAGCATCTGGT
>JBGTRS010000094.1:0-2257 GCA_041940665.1 Pyrinomonadaceae bacterium
GACCGAGCCGTAGGTCAGCAAATATCTGAGTCCGACCGGATCAATTTCCGGTTTTATCAAGCCGCTCGCCAGCAGAGTTTTGATCTCGGAGGCAAAGATTATCTGTCCGCCTAAATCAGAATAGAGCAGAGGCTTGATGCCGAAGTTATCGCGGGCGAGCAGAAGTCTCTCTTTTCCGCGGCCGCCCCGTTTGTCGTAAATGGCGATGGCGAACATTCCGCGAAGTCTCGTTAAAAATCCGTCGCCGTATTCTTCATACATTTTCAAAATAACTTCCGTATCGGACGATGAAGAAAATTTGTAGCCTTTCGCTTCGAGGATTTCGCGTTCCTGCCGGTAATTGTAAGTTTCGCCGTTATAGACCATCCAGATTGAACCGTCGGCGGTGGACATCGGCTGATGACCGGCGTTCGAGACATCGAGAATGGCCAGACGGGTCATTCCGAGCGAAATTTTCTGATCGAAATATGTGCCGTTATCATCGGGGCCGCGATGATGCATAGCTTTGACCATCGCCCCGACAGCCGGTTCGTTCGATTTTCCCCAAATTCCGCAGATTCCGCACATATCTATATAAATATTTTCAGAGTATTTTTGAGAGACGTATAACCGTTTCCAATAAACAGTTTTAATGCAAAAAGTTTTTTTATTTTTTCACGGGAGATATAAAAGAAAACTCTTCGGGACGAAATCTTTTAAAGAGTTTCAAGGTCAAGCCGGGCGATATTTTCAGCAAAGTCTTTAAAACCGAAAGCTTTAATTTCCCGTAGTATTCATTCGCTCTGGCAATATGCATCCGGGCTTCTTCATACTTTTCTTCCGCCAGACAGGTTTTGCCTTTTTCAAGTTCAAGTTCGGCCCGGCTGAACGCGATCTGGTTTTCCAAAACTTTCTCCTCTTCGACGGTAAATTCATATTTATCCTTGATAAAGTTCAGGATCGTGATGTTCCGCTCCGCCCTTTGCACATTCGATCCCGAAAGACTTTCGGAACTGACGCGGTATTTTATCAGCACATCGCGTTGATAACCGATCTTCGCACCGTTTTTCGCGAGTCGCAACCAAAGTTCGAAATCCTGGGCTCTTTTTGCTTTCGTATCGAATAAATTTACTTCAAAGAGTTTTTCACGTCGGAGAACCGTACCGGAAGTGATCACATTGCAGGTCGCGTTCAAAAGACTTACAAAATTGACTTCGCCTGCGGACGGCGTCGTTTCCATATAGGTTCTTCCGTCGGGAACATTTTTCCCGAAAAGTTCCGCATCGCAATAGACCATATCGAAATTATTTTTATCAAGAAATCCGATCTGTTTTTCCAGGTAGTCCGGAAACCACTGATCGTCGCCGTCGAGAAAAGCGAGAAATTCGCCGCGGGAAAGACAGATGGCCGCGTTTCTCGCCTGCGAAGCCCCCGAGTTCTGCTGTCTGCCGTAAATAATCCGGTCGAGATATTTTTCGAGAACTTTTTCCAGTTCGGGCGTGTCTTTTGAACCGTCATTGACGATGACGACCTCAAAATCCCCGAAAGTTTGGGCAAAAACGGAATCGAGCGTGGCGGCAATAAATCCGGAAATGTTATAAGCCGGAATGATGACGCTGACCTTCGGCGGTGCGGCCGAAGATAAATCTTTGCCGATCCGCGTTTCTTCGAGACGCTCCAGAACTTTTGATCTGTCCGATAATTTTTCTTCCATTTTAAAAATGCTAAACAGACCGGTCGGAAGCGGAAACTTGACCTTCTCCCGACTCACGAATCGGCTCCCAGGTTGCATAACGCTCGCCTTTTAAGAATTTATAAAAACCGATAACCGAGGCAAAGTTCGTCAAAACAAAATAGAGCGGAATGGCAAACCCTCTCAACCGGATTTCTAATTTCTCGAGAATCCAGGCAATCAGAGCCATTGCGTAAAGGATCACCTGAACTAAAAGAACAACCGCAAAAAATATACTGGAAACGGAAAGAATTGCCGAAGTCAAAAAAATAGAAACCAGAAAAACGGGAACCAGATAGCGAAAAAGTTTATGGGAAATAAGTTCGATGGCATAAAAACCGCTTTTGAGCGGATTCAGCATCGCACGATTTCGCCAGAGGTCGGTAAATGTCTGCGAGATGACGCGAACCCGCATTTTCATTTCCTTATTTGCCTCCCGGTTCGTTTCCTCGATACACACGGCTTCCGGTTCATAGACCGACCGCAAGCCCTTTCGATAAATGAGCGTGCAGATCAAAAAATCCGAACAGGCTTCCGCATACATCG
>JBGTRS010000094.1:2267-11878 GCA_041940665.1 Pyrinomonadaceae bacterium
TTTCTTTTAAAAATGTCTCGTAACTCCAGTAACTTTTCGCTCCCTTGCCGACATCCGTATCGGCCTTGTCAACATATATGAGTTTTCCGGCAACACAACCGACCGTTTTGTCGGCAAAATTCGGCAAGATTTTCCGCAGGACGTCTTTCTGATAATCGCTCGTCGCATCGGAAAACAAAATTATCTCGCCGCCGGCGATCTCGACCGCTTTGTTTTGCGTATAGGTTTTTCCCTTCCGGCCCGGTTGATGAAAGAGTTTGACGCCCCGGCCGGCAAACTCTCTGACGATCTCATCGGTTTTATCGTTTGAGCCGTCGGAAGCTACAAGAATTTCGAGCTTCTCCTTCGGATATTCGATGTTCAGAGTATTTTCGAGTTTTTCGCGGATGGCTTTTTCTTCGTT
This sequence comes from Pyrinomonadaceae bacterium, assembly GCA_041940665.1. GTDB lineage: Bacteria > Acidobacteriota > Blastocatellia > Pyrinomonadales > Pyrinomonadaceae > Aridibacter. The sequence continues at coordinate 2,671 of JBGTRS010000094.1, forward strand.
GTAAGCGGTTATCAAAATCGTCACGTTCGGCTCGAGATCATTTTTTAGAACCTTTTTCGGCCAAAACAGACTGACCAGATACACGACAACCGGATAGCCGATATATGTATAAAAAAGTGCGGCTAACGCTGTCCAAAAAATAATTTGTGCGATCAGATCAAAACTCATCCTATGTTGATTTCATCTGCCAACCGAAACGGTCTTTGATCAACGAATTGACTTTTATATCATCTTCATTCAAGCCTTTTTCAATCGTATAAATCCGCCTGAAAGCGACGGCGTAAGCGATCAGGTAATAGACATACCAATTATACGCTACGGCGGCAAAGAAACTCGAAACCATAAAACCGATGATGCTCGCCTGCAACCCGATCGAAACGTAGTAAAACCAGCTTGTTTCCTCTTTTTCAAGAAGTCTTCTTTCGATCGCCCCGAGTTTTCTGAACGGACTTACCTGAAAAATAACATACGCCAGAAATCCAAGGATGCCGAGTTCGGACGAAACTTGCGTAAAAGCATTGTGCGTTCCCAAATGCTGAAGTCCGACGACCGGAAAATTTCCGATACCGATGCCCCACGGATTGCGGGCCGTGACCAGAAGCGAGCGTTTCAATAGATCCGTGCGTTGGTTTGACGAGCCGACCGAATCGAGACTCGAATCAAAGATCGAAAAAATGCGGTTGCCGTATTCGCCCGGAGCGAGCAAAATGAACAAAACCGCGAACACGGAGGCAACGGCAAAAATTTTCGCCCGGTTCTGCTTACCGAGTTTCCAGATCAAAACGCCCGACAACGCCAGTAATCCCAAAAAGCCCCCGCGGGAATAAGTGACGACGGTGGCCGCGACAAACAGTATCGTCATCGCAAAATACGCATATTTCAGCAACGTATTTTTTGCCGCCAGTCCCAGACAAAAGGCGAGCGGCGTGATGATGATGAGATGCAGAGCCAGTTCATTCGGATTTCCGAACATTCCGCCCATCGGAATGGCGACGCGGTACCCTTCGACGGTGATCTCGCCGCGGATATACATTCCGATCGCCATATAGCTTAAAACGAATCCGGCGGCGAGCGAAACCCAGATGATCCCGACGAGCCTTCGGCGGGTTCGCAGGACGTTGGCCATGACGATAAACATCAGAACGGCTTTGCTGAAAGAATCGTTAAATTCTTCCCAGGCCATGGCCGGACTTTTGGCGATCGGCATCGTCAGAATGGCCAGAAGGGTGATGACGACAACGCATTTTACTTCCGTCGAAAACTGCGTCAGAGTTCCTTCGGTGGCCAGTTGCGTCGGAAGATAGATGAAAAGTGTGGCAAGGGCAAAATAAAACGCGGTCGCCGCCAGAAAACCGAGTCCGGGAACGAGTTCATACGGGCGAAAAAAAACCAGGATCGAAAAACAATACAAACCGATGTAGGTAAAAAAATGTCCGTTGCGGGTTATCCAGTTTTCGTTTTTTAACAGTTCAAAATCCTTCTCCGCCCGTTTTTTCTTTTTTTGAATTTTTAACTGTTCGGCGTAAGACCTTTCTTCTTCTTCTTCTTCTTCTCTGTCAAAAATTTCGGGTTTGAAGATTTTATTTTCAGCGGGCGTGTCTTTAACCGTTTCCGAAAATTCTTCCCGATTTAAAAAAGAATCATCCGCTGGATTCGGTTCGATTTTTTCATCGGCCGAAGTTGGCGGAATCAGATTTTCCTCCCGTTTTTTATTATAGTTGACGAGCGAGCTTGCTTCGCGTTGACCGTCCTCAGTTTTTTTTTTCGGAGGTTTTAAGGTAGCGGGAACATCTTTGTGTCGGTCATCATTTTTTTTTGATGAGCTTAATGAGTCGTAATCATGGTTTTCGGATTTGTTGTAAGACATCGAATCTTGTTTCGTGGAAATTTCTCATCCAGGGGTATTGATCCTGCAGTTTCAAGAACAGTACTCAAAAAAAATCTTGCACACTAATCTTCAACCATTATAACGATACTCTTTTATAAAATAAATGTTCGTCGGAGTTAAAAGAGTTGGTGGGAGCCGGAATTTATCGTGGGAGTAAAAATTTTATGTCAGACGGCGATCTTTTCTTCCTCGACCGAGATCAACTCGCGGACTTCGACTTTCAGAACCTTCTCGAACTGTCTCGCTTCGTTGACGCCGCCGAATGAAAGTTCCTGCAAATTCGCCTCGATGCGTTTGCGGTAATCGGAAACGAGCGAATCGGAAACGCCGAGTTTGTCGGCGACTTCGAGCTGTGTCCCGCCTTCGGGCGAGAGATAGCAATGCCAGAGGATATTTATCATCCGGTTATACTGCTTGGCTTTTCCGCGGACGCTTTTTTTCAGACTTTTTAAGAAATTGTCCACAAATCCCCGTGCTTCGGATTCCGCTTCTTTTCGCATCACGCCTTCTTCCGGCGTTTCGCGGATGTCCATCGGATCGAGTTCATACTCGTAATCGTCGTTGTTGCTCGGTGCGGAGATCGGCACGAGATAAATGTCCATAATCGGCAGACGCGACATGACGAGTCCGCGGACGGCCCGAATATTTATCGGGGAATCAACCGCTTTGAAAACCTTAACGATGAGTTTTTCGAGTTCGACATTGCTGATGACGATCTGGGCATCGCCCGTACAGCCGACCATTCTCGTATCGCGGCTGTAAAATGAAACCGATTCGATCCTTTGCTCCATTTCCTGCTGGCTTCGCGTTGATTTTTTCTCTCGCCAAACCGATAACCCGTAAACCCGGTCGGCCAGACGGCGGTGGATTTCGGGATTGTCCAGATTGTCGAACCGCTTAAATGTTTCGCTGGTTTGAATAAGGGTGGAAATTCGGCGGGCGAGACGATAGGACTCGGGGTGTCTTTTTCTGAGCTGAGCGGTGAGCAGATTGGTCAGTTCGATCTGGCTGATTTCCGCCTCGATCTCGGCATCGGTCATTTCCGTATCGAGATAATGCTGAAATCTTTCCTTGCTTAAAAGAGCTACAAAAAGCTCCTGCGTCATATCCGTATAGACATTATATTTGCCTTCTTCAACCAGGAAACCGGCTTTTTTCGAAGCTCTGACCAGGGGATGTGAAGAAACTATTCTGTGCAGTTCCGCCCAAATCTGATTGACGTCGGATTTTTTCAGGCTTTCATTCCAATTGCCTATTTTATAACCTTTTTTACGATGGCTTTTTTTCTTTGAAGCTTTTTTGGACTGTGATGTCGATTGCTTTTTTGAACTCATATAAACCTTCCGATTCGTTAGATTTTCTGGGATTTCTCCGTCATTGAGGTTTTCCATATTAAATCTATAGAGTTTTTTCAGAAATCTCCTCCCGATAGAGATTTCAAACCCGCAAACATTAAGCAAAAAATTAATGTTTGCCTTAAAACTTGAAGTTGTGAAAATTTTGTAAATTACCTGCTGAGCTATAAGCAACTAATTTGGAGGGTGGTTGATAAAATCTTGAAGCGATCTCATCAACCTACATTTAAGATATTAACAGTTCTGAACAAAATGAGCAACAATTTTTTGTATTTTTTTACAATGTTTATCATTTTATTTAAACCGTGTAGTTGCAAGCTTTATCAAGATATATAATTTTCACAATTAGTTTTTTTTTAAAATTTTGCGATTAAGAATTGGAACAAAGCCGGCATTATTGGTTTATTTTGATAGTAGATTAAATATACCGCTGTTTGTGAATTCTAAAAATGAATCGGTATAAGTGTGTCTAAAATTCGGAAAATTTATGTTTTATAAAATAATGGTCAGTTTTCACAAAAGCGTCGAATGCCCCACATCTCAGGAATTGCTTGACTTTCAAAATAATAAATTGAAAGCAAACGAGCAAAATACCATCCGCGAGCATATCTGTTCGTGCGATTTCTGCGGTGCGGAAGTGGAATTTTACTCTCACTGTCCACAGGTCGGCGAAGAAAACATTTCAATTACGGAAATGCCGCTTCATCTATACGAACTTGCCGAAGCGCTGCTTACCAACAAACATAAAGATACAAATATCTTAAACAAACTTCTGAGCGAGAATGAAGGCTTAACGCTAAAAGAAGCCTAATAGCGGTTGGCGATCGGAAAATTTTAAAAATTAAAAGGATTCAGACATTTTAAGCCTGAATCCTTTTTTACTGCCAACTGCTGTCGCCCACCGCCTGCAGACCTCAGCTTCCGCAGATCTCGTTAATCGCCTCCGAGTATTTTTCGTCAATGACGCTTCGTTTGATCTTTAAGGTCGGAGTCATTTCGCCCTTATCAATCGAAAATTCATTCGGGAGCAGATAGACCCGTTTGACCCGCTCGTAATCGTTCATTTCCTTTGTAAAGCGGATCGCATCATCCTGGATTCTCTTTATCAGAAATTTATTTTCGCAAAGCTCTTCGCGGGTTCCCTTCGCATCGATCCCTTCTTTTTTGATGACCTCGCGGACGGCTTCCCAATCGGGCACGATCAAGGCTCCGACCTGTTTCCGGTTCGCCCCGACGACGACCGGCTGGGCGATCAGCGGCGATTGTTTGAGAAGTGCTTCGACCTGTTGCGGGGCGACGTATTTGCCGTTCGAGAGTTTAAATAGATCCTTGATGCGGTCGGTGATGTAAAAATGTCCGTCGGAATCCTTATGCCCGACATCGCCCGTATGATACCAGCCCTCATCATCGAGAGCCTTGCGGGTTTCATCGTCTTTGTTGAAATAGCCCTGCATCACGTTTTTACCGCGAATGAGAATCTCGCCGTTTTTCTCGTCAATCTTCATTTCGATATCGCCGAAGGGCTTTCCGATCGAGCCGACCTTGTTGTCTTCGGGACGATTGGCACAGACGATACAGGCTTCGGTCATTCCGTAACCCTGCAGGATCGGAATGCCCGCCGCCCAAAAGGCGTAGGAAAGTTTTTTGGAAAGCGGAGCGCCGCCCGAAACGAAAAACCGTAAAGCACCGCCGACGCCTTCCCGCCATTTTGAAAAGACAAGCTTGCTCGCCACCTTATGTTTGGCGGCCAGGGCGGGCGAGATAAATTTATGATGTTCTTTTCTGTCCCAAAAATCCTGTCCGACCTCCAGAGACCAGTTGAACAATTTCGTTTTGACCCCGCCGGCCGAGCGTCCTTTTTTGACGATCTTGTGATAAACCTGTTCAAACAGACGCGGCACGGCGGTCATAATCGTCGGTTTGACTTCCTGCAAACAGGCCGCCAGCTGATCGAACGAAGCACAGTAATGAATCGCCACGCCGTTTGAACACAGGACGTAGAAAACCGTCCGTTCGAAAATATGCGAGAGCGGCAAAACGGCCAGCGAGCGGTCGTTTGAACGAATCGGCAGACCGGCGGAGATGGCCTGTATATCGGTCGTAAAATTTTCGTGCGTGAGCATCACGCCTTTCGGCTCACCGGTCGTGCCGGAGGTATAGATGATCGTGGCGAGATCATCGGGCTTGATCTTTTCAAGAAAATTTTCAAAGGTTTTCTCGTCAATTTTATCGAGTTCCCGGCCGCGTGCCTCGATCTCCGAGAGCGTAATCGCCCGGTTATCGTGTTCGGGTTTAGCGTCATCATCAAAGAAAACCAGTTTTTCCAGACGCTCGACGCTCTGGACGGCGTCTTCGGCGTGTTTCCAGAGTTTTTCGCCCGACACGAAAAGCATCTTCGAGCCGGAATCTTCCAGAATGTAGCGGATTTGTTCGACGGCCTGCGTCGTATAGATCGGAACATTGACGGCCCGCAGCGATAGAATCGCCAGATCAGTCAAAGACCATTCGGGACGATTTTCCGAAATTATCGCCACTCTGTCGCCCTCTTTAACGCCGAGGTCGGAAAGTCCGAGAGCGATGTTTTTGACCTGCTCGACGGCCTGTTCGCCGGAGATATGCGACCAGGAACCGTTGTCCTTGTAATTTAACGCATCGGCCTTTTTGTGCCGGCGGAAAGATTCGATACAGTAGTGCGGTAAAGTCTGAGGAATACTCTCAAATCCCGATAGATTTTCAGCAATCATAATTTATGCCCCTAGTATAATCAAAGAATTTTGTTGCTTAAAATTCTTTGATTATAAACCTTTGAGGACTTTTTTTCACGTGAAGACCTTTATAAATGTTTTGAGAAAGATCGGGCCAAAGTTTTACGGATATTTTAGGGTTTCAGCCATTTTGCCAAATTTGCTACATATGTTTTTACGTCTTCTAATTTTTCAGGCTCGTTTTTGACCTGATCGCCCGGCGGTTCCTCCAAAAACGGCGGACATCCCGTCTCGATGTCCCAGTTGTAATCTACCAGATGATGAAAGCTCGATTCGGCAACGGCCCGGCCGCAAATGTGGCCGTGCTGATCCTCACTTTTTTCAAACGCGACGAGTAAATTAAAATCCTTTCCGGTCGTTTGACTTTTCCCTTTGGCAATAACTCTGGCTGAATCATCGCCTGCCGGCACGCCGATGCCGCCCTCGTGCGGGTGTGCCGGAAAAAATTCGATCGGACTGCCGTCAAATCTTTTGAGCAGATCGTGAACGGGTTCTACCGCTTCAATTTTTTGATAGTCGCCGTTTGCTCCCGAATGATAATTGGGAAAATCTATGCTGGTCGTTTCTTTATCATCGCGTCTGTTTCGGTCTTCACGCGGGTCTTTTTGTTTGGAATGAAAATAATGGGCTTTGCCGACACCGCCGACCGAACAGAGCGATTTGCCCATATCCTGATGATCGCGTATCGCCAAAATTCCGCCGCCTCTCTGCCGGAATTTCGTGATCCCTTCGCAATCCGATTTTGATAAACCATCGCCCGTATCGAGTGCAAAAAGCCAAAGCTCATCAAAATCCGAAGCGTCCAGATTGCTCAAAACAAAGTCGTTTCCCGCCGCATCTTCTTCGCGGTTTCGGGCCGTAACTTCATAGAGATTTTCGCCGTTTTCATCTCTGAGAGATTCGAGATGCTGTTGCAAAAGCGAAAAACGCCCGATATGCCAGTCGTCTTCATCAAAACCAATCGTCGTCTGCAAGAGAATTTTCGTCATAGTTTTTTTTTCGGGGACAAGGGACGAGGAATCAGGCAAAAGATGTAAAGTTTTATAAATCAGAAAATCTCCCGTCCCCGCACACTCATCTCCGCTATAGGTATTTCCTCATAAACTTTACAATTTATTAAAGAAAATCACCTTTATATGAACACGGATCAATTTTTATTTACGCCCGTCCGCGGTTGTTCACCGACAAACCTATCCGGCATTTTCGGCGACTTCAAAATCGCCGTGCGTCATTTTGAGCATAGCGGTCAACGATTCGCCCAAGTTTTCCAGCAACTCCTTCATTTTTTCATCCTGGATCTGATCGCTGTCGCCTTCGAACATTTTGCCGACGAACGATACCGCAATTTCCGTCGGTAAAACACTCGTCAGCATAATCGTAAAAACACTGCGGAGATGCCCGAGACAGCGGATTCCGCCGAAAGAACCGGGCGATGCGGTCATGATTGCCGCCGTCTTGCCTTTGAAAACTTCGATCATTCCGTAATTTTCGGATTTCCGCGAAACCCAATCAATCACGTTTTTCAATCCGCCCGGAATCGAAGCATTATATTCCGGCGATGAGATCAAAAATCCGTCGTGTTCGCCGAATAAGTTTTGCAGTTTTTGAGCATTTTCGGGAAAACCATTCGCTTGATGTTCGTCCGCGTTATAGACCGGCAGAGGATAATCTTCGAGTTTGATATAGGTAACTTCCGCTCCGGCCCGTTCCGCCCCTTTCATGGCAACCTTCACGACTCTTTTGTTGTATGATTGCTCCCGCAGACTTCCCGCAAGAGCCAGAATTTTCGGTTTATATGTCATAAAATTTTTAAATTATCTCCTGAAATTTTTTACAAATTTCTGTCTTGTCTAAAATAATTCCTGATAATTAAAGTTTGCCATTTTGCCTGCAAAATAGAAAGTCTGACAAATCTGTTTGAATTAAACATTTACGGATGCTTATAATCAAGCAATATCTATTCAAAACAAAAACAGGTGAGGATCTTAAATGTATAAAGTTAAACTTGCGTTAACTATCGCTGTATTTACAGCTTTTCTAGCTATCGGCATTTCCGCTCAAAATCTCGGCAAACCGGGCGAGCGAGAGGGCAAAGGCACGATCGCTCTGCAGGCGGCGAGAGTAATTATCGGTGACGGCAGTCCGCCGATCGAAAACGGCGTGGTCGTCATCGAAGACAACAAGATCACGATGGTCGGATCGCTGGCGGTGATTCAACTACCCACGGGAACAAAAACGATAGACCTCGGCGATGCAACCCTGATGCCCGGCTTTATTGATGCACATACGCACATTATCGGCAGAGTTCTCGGCGACCCGGAAGGACAGAACTCGAGGTTTCGCGATTATGATTCCTTCGGAGCGATCCTCGCTGTTGATAATGCCCGCAAAACTCTGATGGCCGGTTTTACGACGATCCGCAATGTCGGAGCGGGAAATTTCGACGATCTGGCAATCAGGAAAGCGATCAACGAAGGCTGGATCGTCGGCCCGCGAATGCTCACGGCCGGACATTCACTCGGCATCACGGGCGGGCATTGCGATGAAAACGGCTACAAACCGGGCGTCGCGGACGGCGACATTAAAACCGGCATTGCCGACGGCGTCGACCAGGTGCGGGCGGCCGTCCGGTATCAGATCAAATACGGTGCGGACGTCATCAAAACCTGTGCGACGGGCGGGGTTTTATCCGAAGGCGATGCGGTCGGCGTTCAGCAGTATTCGTTCGAAGAATTAAAAGCGATGGTTGACGAAGCCCATCAGCACGAACGCAAGGTCGCCGCTCACGCCCACTGCACGGAAGGCATCAAGGTGGCGACCCGGGCGGGCGTCGCCTCGATCGAACACGGTTCATTTCTCGACACGGAGGGTGCAGTGCTAATGCGTGAAAACGGCACATATCTCGTACCGACTCTGATGGCCGGTGAAGCAGTCGAAAATCTGACAAAAAGCGGATTCTTAAAAGGCTACCGCGGAGAAAAAGCACTCGCCGCCGCCAAAGCGATGCGAAACGCCATAAAAATCGCCGTTCAGTATAGTGTCCCCGTCGCCCTCGGCACGGACTCCGGCGTCATCCCGCACGGCACGAACGGCCACGAATTTACCTTGATGGTCGAATGGGGCGGTATGAAACCGCTTGACGCAATAACGGCCGGAACTTTCAACGGGGCAAAACTGCTTGGAATGGATAAAACGGTCGG
>JBGTRS010000095.1:0-2862 GCA_041940665.1 Pyrinomonadaceae bacterium
CCTCAAATTTTCTTTACTCAGAATTAAAACACCATGGCAACCTGCAACTTGTGCCGGAGTTCCAGTTTCTTCTAGAGTGAAATTGAAATTAGATTTTACTTCAGATTTTACAGATTCTTAAAATTTTTTTAGAAATCTTTTTTGCGGATGTAAGCGTCGCCGCGTGGCTTCATCTCGGCTTTTTCGCCGATCGTGTAGATCGAATTCCGCAAAATGTCCTCCGTATCAACCAAAAAGTTTATCGTGCCTTCCGCATCGACTTCCCGGTCTTCAAAGCGTATGACCAGGTAATTTTTCTTCTTTTTCATAAACATTCCGGCAATGCTCGCTCCGGGCAGAGGGGCCGCACCGACGGCCCGGCCTGTGCCGGATTGAACTTTTTTCTGGCTCGGATAAACGACCATGATCGTTTCATAGGGAACGGAAAATCTCTCTTTGCCGTCTTCGCCTTTGAAAATAAGCCTTTCATTGATGTCGTCAAAGGCGACCGTGCCGTGTTCGGATTTGCTGAATCCGAAAATTCCGCCCGTGTATTTGACTTCGAAAGTTTCGAGCATTTCCGCTTTCGGTTCCTCTTCTTCCGTTTCTTCCGTATCGGCGGGACGCACCTGAGCATTGACGCTTAAAGCAAATAGAAAAAGGCCGGTGATAGACAAGATCAATAGTTTTTTCATAATAAACCTCTTTTTTATCTGAATCGGGGACGAGTTTATCTTAAATTGTGTTTGAAATCTACATTTATAGACGCATCCCGCCGATAGTTCGTTGCCAGGCGAGCGTCTGCCGCAAAACTCCGAGCCGTTTTTTATCTTCTTCCGAACAATCCAGCGATAGTTTTTTGATGATCTCTTCGAGCAAAGGCACGGCAAAGAGTCCGGCGTGGCCGATGACCTGCGAATAATAATGAATCTGCAGACAATCGTTCTCGTCCGTGTGGAAACTTCGCATCAAAGCGTCTTCGATTTTATAAACTTCCTGGCCGGCGGGAACGACCCTGTGTGGAACGCCCTGCTGAATTTTTCCGTCGCCGTTTTTTGTGCCGAGCAGTAAGATACCGATCAAAAACCCCTGTTCGTTGAGATAATCGGGACTAAAGCTCCCGAGTTCGGGTTTCGGCGAAAGCCGCGGCCCGAATTCGGCATATTCGGGATTTATGAGCATCGAATTATAGATGACGCCGATAATTTCCGATTCCGCATCAAGCCGGATCGAAACAAAATTGCCAAAGCCGAAATCTTCCGGCAATGGAGGCTCGGCCGCATCCAATTCGTCAATCACCCGCCCGATGTAATCTATGTGAGAATTTGATTTTACGATTTTTGCGATTTTCATATATTAGCTTTTAGCTGTCAGCTATTGGCTATTAGCTAAATCCTTCCGGTAAGTTCGGGAATCAGATAAAGCAGATACCAGAAAAAGATCTGCACGCCGAGGACGGGAAAACTCAGTCCCATACTGATCAGAGATAAACGTCCGCCGCCGGATTTCGGATGGCGGAGCGAAACGCCGTAAGCATAGATGCCGATAACGAAAGTTACCGGAATAAACAAAACCCCGAGAAAAGGCACCATCGAATAGACAAAAGAAGCCCAGGCCATCTCCGATACGGAATTTTTGTTCACTTCAAAAAGATCGGTGATTTCTTCCGCTTCGGCGTTTTCGACCAGAAAAGATTTTCCCTGTTGATGATAAGAAGCCCGCAGAGCATCGAGCGGTTGATAATCTTCGGTGAGTATTTTTCCGCACACAAGGCAATACTTGGCAGAATCTCTCTCGGCTTGAGTTCCGCAGGCAACGCAGATCTGTCCGACGCGGAGACGCGGCGACACGGCGACGCGGCGATTTCTTTTCTCCGCGTCTCCCCTTCTGCGTGTCTCCCTTTCTTCTCTCATTATCTTCTGCGTCCTTTGCTCGTGCCTTTTCGCGAAACGCTGAAGTTTAGTTTTTCACGATTGGCGAACTCTTGTAAAGCCCCGAGAAATATCTTTCGGTCCTGATTGGTGATAACGGCGGTGACATCTGCCGTTTCCAAAATATACGGATAACCCAAACCGATCACGCATTCGGCCCGGACGACATCAACGATCTCATCGAACAAACCTTCTTCAAAAACCCACGCCGGAACATCAATCCTCGCCGGATTCGAAGCGGCGGTCGTCTGCAGATAAGAAAATCCGGCAATTGATCTGCTCGTTTCCGGATCAATAAAGGCGTTTAAGCCGCGGCGTCTGGAATAGCAAAAACAGGTTCTATCGCCCCAATTTTCAAGAATGCGTCTATGGTTGGAAGTCTCACTCGAAAGAATAGTTGCATCATATAAAGTCTGTTTTTTCGGCGTCCGGCGGTTTTTGAAGGCATCGGTCAGGTTTATCAGGTCTTTTGAAAAACTCCGGTCTACATAGCCGACGACCGGAACTTTCGTGATGTAGGAGAGATTGACGAGTTCGACGAGTTTGTTCGTCATCCGGTCTTCGACATCCGAACGCGGCAGAGCCGTCTGCAAGATCAAGGTTCCGTCATAGAACGCAACCGGCATTCGTTTTCCCTCATTTTGCCAGTTTTTATTCTTATCCAAAAACTCCTTGACCTTTTCGATCTCCGCTTCAAACCGGATCTGCCCGACGAGATTTTCGGGCTTTAAGGGCTCTTCCTGATTTTCCAGCAATCTCTGAGGCGAGATTATTTCAAAATGGGCATTTTTTTCATACGCGGAATCCGGGCAATGCGGATTTTCAAACCAGCCGACCTGCACCGCTCCGACGGGCAAAGAAGTTTCCTTTTCGGCGTAAAGCTGGCTTCCGTCCGCCGCAAAGGTCGTGCGTTTATCTAAAATTTTATTCGCCCATTCCCGGGCTTCTTCGT
>JBGTRS010000095.1:2872-11811 GCA_041940665.1 Pyrinomonadaceae bacterium
TTCCATTTTTCGCCGAATTTGACCGCAAAAGAATCCTTCACATCCAATTCATTCGAAGGGATCGCCCCGATATTTTCGGCCTCTTTGACCCTTTCAAAAACCTCTCCGCTCGACAACCCGCAAATTTCCCGCAGAGCCGCCAGATATTCGTCCAGATCGAACTTCTGCGTTTCGGCAAATTTTATAAAATCGCTCCGTTGTTTTTGAAGCTGGTCTTTTAATAATTCGAGATAGAGCATATCGCGGAGTGCGGACATCTCTCTCTGCCCGCAAAACAAACAAGGAATTTTTTATTGCAATACTTGCGGGCAAGGATCCCCGCACACCGGTCTTACTTTTCAGCTTCCAGACTGCTGTAGCCGTCAACCTGAAACAGCCATTTGCCGTTTTCTTTGACGGCGACGACGACGAATTTGCCTTTATGTTCGCTTAAACTTTTGCCGTCTTTGTAATAATTCAGGGTATAGATGCCGACATCGTAGCCGAGATTCTTTTCGACCTGACGCTGCAGTATCTGAAACGAGATCGTCATATTCCGGCCGCTGTTTCTGACATTATCGAAAAAGCCCGTAAAGTTCTCGAGAATCGCCGCCCGGCCGTTCGTAACCGGACCGTTCGGCGAAAGATAGGCGGCATCTTCCGTATAGAGATTCGCCACCATTTCCGGTTTTAAGGTGCGGTAGCCTTCGCTAAAATCCTTATAAACCGCATCAATTCCCTTATGTGCCTTGACGCCGTTCTCCAGAACAAGTTCGGAATCTTGCGAAAATACAGAAAAATTTGCAAAGCAGATCAGAATTAGAAAATTCAGCAATAAAAAAGATAATGTTTTCATTTTTTCCCTCAAATTTTAGTAATTAAGCCGGTTTCGGTTTTGTCAGTCCGTCTATATTGAATACGTAGTAATTCTGATTACCCGTTAAAACAAAAAGTTTGTTTCCGTCGCGGCTGAATTTTACGTAGATGACAGGACTTGTAAAAAGCAGTTTATCAATTTTCTTTCCGTCGTTTAAGCTGTAGATGGAAAGTTGTCCCTCGATGTTTTCGACCAGAGCCACCGATTTTGCCGGATTTATCCAGGCCTTATGGCCGAAAAAACGCCACACGAGTTCGCCTTTCGAAAGTGAATAGATCTGCACGCGGTTTTCCGAATCAAGGATCGTCAGCCAATCACCGCTGGCAGAAACTCCGGCGATCCCAAACGAACCTTCGCCCGTTTCGATCAGATTTTGTCCGATAATTTTGCCTGTGTTCGCATCCAGAATCTGAATCAGATAATCTCCCTCTTTTTCTCCGAGACTTTTCAGCTTTTCCCTTAGTAGCGGATCGTTTTTGATCTCATTTTTGGCGGCTTTGGCGTTTACATTCCAGAAAAGTGAAACCGTTTCGCTGTCAGGATTCAGTTCGAATTTCGGAACTTCATCGGGAAAATTCTTTGTCCAGAGCATTTTTCTCGTTACCGCATCGTGAATTTCCAAATCTCCTTCCCGATAGGCAAATCCCAAACTCAAATCAATACCGACCAGAAAACCGCTGTCAATCCTGAATTCCGGAACTTTTTTGGCCTCTTCCTCCGACTCCGGCGGAACATCTTCGCCTTTTTGAGCTCTTTTTTCCCGCTCTTTCTCTATTTTTTCGTCCTCTTTTGTCTTGAGTCTGATCAGATATCTGCCTTTCAGTTTTGATTTGACGGATTCGATCGGTTCTAAAATGCCGGCTTGATTGGTCGCGGGATTCATCACTCCAATTGATCTTTCCTGATTTTCAAACTTCGGAAAATCCGAATAAATAAAACCGCTCTGATCAAAATAAGCTCCGCGAAAACCGCGTATGTAAATTTTTATTTCGCCGTTTTTGAGATTCCAGACCCCGCCGCGTGATTTTTCCGATAATGCCAGCCAATCAAAATCGGGAGAGATCGAAACCGCCCGCACGTCGCCCAAATTGTTTTTCGGCAAAGCCACTTCATTGACCAGTTCCAGTTTCTTGGCGGCCGTATCGAATTTATGCAAACTGATCACTCCGTCTTTGCTTTCCGAAACCGAATACTCGCCATAGACATCCAAAGCCGGAGTTTTATTTGAAGCGATAAATTTTTGTGCCTTTATATCAAAGACACCGACCGGATTGGTCGTTGTCGGACGCACCAGCAGAAAATCTCCCGAATGAGGTTTGGTGTAGGAATTTGCCTTCATAAAAAATCTCTCGACCTGTTTTCCTTCGGGAAATGTAAAGATGCCGGATTTTTCAGGATTTTTCCGATGCTGTCCGATTATTTTATCGTTTGAATAAAACGCAAACGGCATTGAAACAATGTTTTTCAACTCACCGCGAATCTTTATTTCCTCTTTCTCGTGCAGGTCGAAAGCGATCAGAGCGTCCTGATTGAGGTTTATTCCCCAGCTTCCGTACGACATAAATCCGCCCGTACTGAAGCGAAAAACCCGTCCGCCAAGAAAATATTTTCCGTCGGGAGAAAATTCCATCTGCATCGCGTCTATCTCTTTATCGTCATATTCACTCAACTTGAAAATCCACGCAAAATACTCGAAAAAGCTCGGCTCGTAAAATTTCTCCTTTCTGATGATAGTGTCGTTCGTTTCCACATCAATTATTTCCAGATGAGTCCGGCTCGAATAACAAATGAGCGTTTCACCGTCCGGCGAAAGCGTGGATTGCCAACACCGGCCTCTGACAAAAACCTCGCGTGCCAGCGTCGGTTGTTGGGTTTCGATACTCCATTTTTCAACCCGCAAACCGTATGTTTGAAGCGTAACGAATTTTGAATCCGGCGAAAAGTTCGCAAATTTCGCATCCGAAATGTTTATTCTGAATAAGAACTTGAACGGCTCCCGGGTCAAAACATTGACGCCCGAAGAATCCTGAGCGAGGATATATTTTCCGTCGGGGCTGAACTGAAAATGAATGATATCGCCCCGCAGATACGGTTTCAGACTGCTTTGCGAAATCAAATGCGGAAGCTTTTCCTCTTTGGCAAAAGAAGAAGAGCTGACGATGTAGGATTGCCATTTTTCAAACCCGGCATTTGATGTGGATGAATTTTTATCCACGCATTCGCGGGGAAGAGATTCGATGGCTCTCAGAATTTCCCGCAGACGTTTTTCCGCCGGTTTGGTTGTTCCGAAGAAATCCGAAAAACTGTTTCCGGTTTTCCCTTTTGTTTCCGTCAACCTGTTCCAGGCGGCGGCAAAACCTTTCGGGTCATAACCGGCCGCAACCATCGAGAAAACACCGATCTTATCGGCTTCGAGCTGTTGATCGTTTTCGTGTCCGCCGCTTGTTTTCACCCGCTTTGTGTTGCGGTTATCGATCAGATCGTTATATTTGGCATAAATGTCGTCCCGGCCGCCGACGCTTTCGACCTTCAAAATCTTCTTAAAATGCAGACTCAGATCGGCTGAAACGTGGCGGACAACCGCGTGTCCGAGTTCGTGTCCGAGAATTCCCGCCAGTTCCGATTCGTTCCGCAAAAAGGCGACCATCTTCCGCGTTACATAGATTCTTCCGCCCGCTGTTGCAAACGCATTCAGTTGCGGCGTATCAATAATATGAAAGGTAAATTTCAGATTTGTCGGCGGAAGATGTTTGACGAGTTTATTGCCGACCATCTGTAAATATTCGTTTGCTTCCCTGTCCGTAATCACCCGGAAGTCTTTTTCCAGAGTCTCGGCGATCACATCACCGAGATACATTTCCTGCTCATCGTTAAAGATGTTGTAAACCCCTTTGTTAAAAACAATTTCGGGCGGCTCGCAAGGGTTCCGGGCAGAAACTGCAAAAAAACAAAGAAAAATTATAAATATCGCAAGTATGATCTTTTTCATTTTTTCTCTCCTGACCGAACAACCGTTATTCGGTTGCCGGATGCCTCGTCAATTCGTTTTGGTCTTTTCCGAAAGAATCCATTTTTGCGGATCGAGTTCGACCTTCTGCGGTCGGGCCGGAAGTTTTATTTTGAAAGAATTTTTCGGGCCGAGTGCCACGGCAGTGATCGCTCCCGTACCGTTTTTGAGCGTGATGACGACCGGCAAGACCATTGCCCAGTTTTCAGGGACATTTTCCTGCGTGATCGTTCCGGTCATGATCGTCGAACCGTCCGGTTGATCTTCAAATGTGTAATCCAAACCGTAAGACGGTAAATGTGTTTCGTAAACCCATTGTCTGAAAAACCAATCGAGGTCTTTTATTTTGTGGTTTCGGGCGATCTTCGTATTGACAAAATGCTCATTGGCAACCTGTCGGAAATCATCGGTCGAAGCGGTCTTATCGCGGTGCCTTTCGACAAAATCCTTCATCATATTGAAAAATGCATCGCCGTTGCCCGTGGCCGGATCGGTGAACATAAAATGAAGCATTCTCAACACCAGGGCACCTTTATTGTAGATCAAAGTATTGTATGCACCGTAAGTTTTGGTCGTATTCAGGCGATGACCGAGGATGATCGGACCGACATCAACCAGCCTGTCCTTACCGAGTCCTCTTTTCGTGCGGGGCGGATCCTTTAATGAATTCCTCATATTGTCAACCAAATTTTCCGAAGCCTTCGGACTGTCGCGTAAAGACGTGTAGAGAACGCCGGAATACTCGGCAAACCCTTCGCTCAGCCATTGATCTCTGTAGGAACGCCAGGCGACGATATTGCCCCACCACTGATGGGCGGTTTCGTGGGCGATAAATGCGTAGGTGTATTTATTGGCACTATCGGTGCCGGGAATCATCAGCATTGACGGAAACCCTTGTCCGAAGCCGAACGGATGAAACGCCGCCCCGAAATTTTCATAGGGATACTGACCGAAAAGGGCGTGAAAATACCGGACGGAATTATTTAGCTCGGCGAGGATAAAATCCTCTTTGATCTTGATGTAGGTGATCGAGTTATATTCCAGCGGAATCGGTTTTTCTCCCGTATCCCATTTGATTTCCTGCGTATATCTCTTAAACGGCCCCATTGCAAAAGTTACGAATGAAACCGGACGCAACATTTTGTAATTGGTGATCGTTACGTCTTTATCTTCCGGGGAAATTTCCTCGCTCTGCCGGACTCCGACACTGGCTATTTTGTCTTTTTTCGAATGAAAATATGTCAGATCATAAGTTGCTCTGTCCAGATACCCGTGCCGCGGATACCAGCTCGTATTCGACCGCGGATAATGACAATAGTTGGCATAATCGGGTTGATCAACAAAATCACCTTCGAATTCCAAGTCCAGATCGATATTTTCACCCGCCTGAACGGTTTTCGGTAAAAACACCAGAAATCCGCCCTCCCAATCCTCTTGAATAAAATCCAACTCCTGCGAATTAAAACGGGCATTTTTCAGACGCAATTGTTTTTTCAATCTCTGCTTTCCCGATTCTCCTAACGACTCGCCGATAATAAAAGGAAGTGCATTTATATCGGGCACAAGGGCTTTCATACTGATCTTTGTTTTCAAGCCGAGATTCTTTTTCGGCTCCCGCAGATCAATGTCCATTGTGTAATGCGTAATGTCAATCAGATCATTGACGTCCGAATATGCCACGACGCCCTTCTGATAATCTTCGAGACCGTAAAACGCCAGCCACATCTCATTGTCGTTCGTTCCCGAGTCGTAGTCGAAAATAATTCCCTTCTCGCCGCCGTTGATGTCGAAATACGAGGTCGGAATGCGGTTTTGATAATCGAGCAAAAGACTGAACTGCCCGCGTTTTCCGCCGTCAAAGTTGGCAAAAAAGAAACCGGGCCGTTCATTGTTGAGAATGGAAGTGACGATCCGCGAGGATAAATTTGCTCCGGTTTCCTTTAAGATCAAATCATTTATCTCGGAAGCCAACTTTTGAGCTTTCGGATCGGCGATAGCTTCTTCCTTATTTTTCCCGATTATGTCGAAAGTATCATCCGTAAAACGCAGAACCGCCGTCTTAAAGCTGGATTCGACGATCTCCTCACCCAAAAGACGTTTGACATTGTTCTTTTCAAATTCGCTGGGCGGAATTTCCGCCGAAAATTTTCCTTCACCGATGAAAACCGCTCCCGTCACTTTACCTCCTGCCGAATTGGTAAAATAGAAAGTGCCGTTAAAATTCATAACGGCACGGTCGCGTTTTAACACGAGTTCGGTAACATCGGCCTTCCCGCCGTTTAATATAAAATTTTTGATATTGCTATATAGAATGTTATTCCCG
Source organism: Pyrinomonadaceae bacterium (assembly GCA_041940665.1). Lineage (GTDB taxonomy): Bacteria > Acidobacteriota > Blastocatellia > Pyrinomonadales > Pyrinomonadaceae > Aridibacter. The sequence continues at coordinate 9,059 of JBGTRS010000095.1, forward strand.
GAAACGGTTTCTGCCGTCTGAGCTAAAACGGAAACACCGTTTAAAAGCAAAAAAACGCAGACCAAGGCAAACAGTCCCGGAACGTAAACACGGAAATTTTTCATGATCGAAACCTCGCTGTAAGATTCTGGGTATTTGAAGTTATATAAGCCTAATTTATAGGCCCGAATTAGTCAAAGTTTTTTTGCTCGATTCCGGAATTATTTTACACGGCTCGTCCGCCGTTTGAGGAAATCCATCAAAACAAACTGCGTCAGATTGTTCGGGTTGGCGAAATACGCCTTTCCTCTGGTCATCGCGGTCATCTGTTTAACGAAATCAACCAGATAATAATCACTCGCGAGCATAAATGTATTTATCATAATGCCCGCTTTGCGGCAGGCCTGAACTTCTTTGAAAGTTTCCACCATGACGAACGGGTCGTTGCCCATCGAATTTTTGTATAAAAGCCGTTTTGAATCGCCTTTTACGTCGGAGTATCTCCGGTAATTGAAATACGCCGGATTTGACGAATCCATAAAAGCGGCGGTCGGTTTACCGTCCGTCACCATGACGATCTGCTTCCTTGCGTTGAGCCGTTAAAAGTCTTCTCGCCAGTTTCAAACCTTCCGCCGTGTTCGTGTGAAAAGGGCCGACCTGCGTGGTCGCTAATTTGGCGAGCGGCAGTTCTTCGGCATCGTCGTGAAAAAGAACGATTTTCAAACTGTCGCCCGGATATTGCGTGCGGATCAGATGAGCCAGAGCCAGAGCCACTTTTTTAGCGGGCGTAAACCGGTCTTCGCCGTAGAGGATCATCGAATGCGAGCAGTCGAGCATAACGACCGTCGCACAACTTGATTGATAATCCTGCTGATGAACGTATAGATCCTTGTATTCGAGATTTAAGGGAACGCCCAACCCCTCGCGTCTGATCGCCGACAAAAGCGTCCGGTTGACGTCCAGATTGATCGTATCGCCGAATTCATATTGCTTTGATGACATCGCCGCTTCTATCCCTGTATCGAGATGCGGCGTTTCGTGGCGACCGATCGAAGATTTTCCGACCGAACCGAGAAGTTTCTGCAAGGTCTTAAAACCTAGAAAATCAAGTCCTTTTTCCGTCAGCTGAAATCTTATATCCCGCGGCAGAGGTTCGCCGACCTCGCCTTCTCCGCCTTGCCCTTGTTGCTGTTGCATTTGCGGCTGTTCGATCTCTTTCAAATCCAGATAACCTTCTTCGACAAGCCGTTCGATCAATTGGTTTATCAGTTCTTCAAGCAGTGAGCCTTTGAACTTGCCGTCATTGTCGGCCAGCATCTTTTCGACATCGAGTTCGTCCAAAATGCCTTTTTCGAGAAGTGCCTGCAAGAGAGCCCGCCGCAGACCGTCGAGCGTATCGTCCATCTGATTGCGGCGGCGTGTGTACCAGTAATCTTCGTTAAACCCGGAATCCAGAACCATATTGGAAAGAGCGTCCATCAGATCACCCAGATTTAGGCCGAAAACGTCGAATCCTTTGAATTTTGAATATTTTATAAACTTCATATAATAATTCTCAAAAAGGCCTGATTTTTACAGAAATCATACGGCCAAATTTTTTGGCAACCCGGACATTATGGCCGCTCATCTACCTGACTGAATTTCAACTATAAACAAAAAATCCGCCGGGTTTGATAAATAAATATCTTTTGGTATATTAAGTATATCAAACAACTCTCCATTTTACTTTTTCTCTCCTCGAAAAATGAAATCAAGCTCTCTCCGCAAAATTTACATTTAAGGAAGGTATAATTTAATGAAAAAGTTTTTGGTTACATCTATAGTATTATTTTTGTTAGCTTTGGGAATTCCGTTTGCAGGCGTTTCGGAAGTTCAGGCCCAACGGTATCGGAAGTCCTATAATTCGAAAAAGGTCAAACGCTACCGTTCAAAACAAAACTGCCGGACACCGCGCCGCAGTTATCGCCGGAACAACGCGAGAAACAGCCGTTACTATCGTTCACGCGGTTACAGTTCCTCCAGAAGACCGAGCGTCTATCGCCGTCACCGTAATCTGATCAACATCGGTATCGGCACCGGTGCGGGTGCGATCGTCGGCGGAATTCTGGGCGGTAAGAAAGGTGCTCTGATCGGTGCCGGCGTCGGAGCCGGAGCCGGGGCGGCCTATACTTACGGAATCAGACCGAAGAAAAGAAGATACAGAAACCGCTAAAATTTAATAAATTTTAGACCAAAAAGCCTTGATGAGCCGGCTCATCAAGGCTTTTTTATTTCATAAACCGGTCATCCGGCAATACTGTAAAGAATTGTCAAGAAAACCCTCCGAAAATACAATATAACTCATTTATTGACAATCAGTTACGGGCACCGAACTCCGCTTTCCGTCCAAAAATCCGCTGACAACGCATTTCAAAAATTCCTTCATCAAAGAAAGCGTAACGAACACGATCCGTTACCCTTTCGATCTCTCCTCATAAAAATCATTCAAAATTTGGAGAAAAGCAATATGAAAAAATTTATAGCAACATTTTTAACGATCGCAGTAATGGCCATTGCCCTTCCTTTCGCGGCAAATGCTCAAACAAGCAAACGTTATTACAAAAACAAACCCTACAAATCTAAAAAATACGATGATGATAAAAACATCTATCAAAAACACCGTAACGTAATCAACATCGGTATCGGAGCCGGTGCCGGGGCGATTGTCGGCGGACTTTTAGGCGGTAAGAAAGGTGCTCTGATCGGTGCCGGCGTCGGAGCCGGAGCCGGGGCGG
>JBGTRS010000096.1:0-6745 GCA_041940665.1 Pyrinomonadaceae bacterium
TTGATTTAAGGACAAGGCTTTGACAATTTCCCGATTGATCGCCGTCGGCACATTCGGATTATGTTTTTGCGGCGGAGCGATGTTTTCGTGAATTTTTTTTGAGCGGAAACTTCGCCAGCGGTAGCGGCGAGAACGGCAAATAAAAAAACTACGCTTAAAATGAAAACCGTAGCTTTTTTGTCTGTCGCAAGGTTGATTAAATTTTTTAACTTCCAACTCATTTCAAAAAAAATACAATTACAGTTCGGAAAACTCCCGGAGGAGTTCCATCTTATCGTTCAAAGCCGCATCGAGCATTTCGTTCGAAATCTTATCCTGCGGGTCTTCCTGCAAAATTTGCGTGTATTCGGTAACGGATTTTTCGATCACGCCAAGATTCCGGTCAAACACACGGCGGGTGTCGGTATCCCAATTGACACGGCGGGTCTCGACCCGCTTTTTCCAGTATTCGATCGCTTTTTTTCTTTCATTCAAACGGCGTTCGATCTTTTGCTGGGGCGTTTCGGCCACCCCGAGTTTTGCCAGAACCTTTTCAAAAACGCCGGGTTGGGATTCCTTATCGCTGACACTATCGCCCGGAACGGAGAAGTTCTTGACGCCGACGATGGTCAAGAGCGAACTTATCAGAGCGATTCCAAAAAATGAGGCCAACACCTGCGAAGGAGAAAATTGTAAGCGACTGTTCCAAAGGAGTCCGAACCGGCTTTGTTTTTTTACTTGCTGAGCCTTTTCTTCGGCGATTTCCGGTTCGACTTCCGTTTCGATAATGTTATTGATGCGGCACCACATCGCTTGCGAATTCGGCGGAATCGAATCTTCCGCGAAAGTTTCATCGCAAAAGCCGATGATCGAGGCAAAATCTTCATAGAGTTTGGCACATTCGACACAAATGGAAAAATGCGTTTCAACCGCTTCCGAGGTTTTCGCGTCGAGGTCGCCGTCAATATAACCGCTTATTAAATTTTGACATTTATCACAGTTCATCGCTTTAAGGATTTAAAATGAAATTCGTAAAAAAGTATCCGTTAATCTCTTTAATTCAATCTTACGAGGTTACAACCTATAAGATTGTCGGTGAAAACTTTTGGTTGCCCTGCAACTTTACAAAACTTTACGCTTTCTTAAAGATGCTAGCGGATCAGCAACCCACGCAGTTTCAGGCGTGCTTTATGCAGTTGCGATTTCGATGTCCCGATAGAAATTCCGAGCATATCGGCAACTTCGGAATGCTCGAAACCTTCCACATCGTGCAGAACAAAAACCGCCCGGTAACCCGGCGGCAGTTCCGCGATCGCTTTTTTCAGATCCATCCGATTCAGGATCGGCGTCTGTGATTGAAAACTTTTATCCGATTTGACCTTTTCCGGCAATTCCCCGTCTTCGGTGGTTTTTTCGTTCTTAATGCTGCGTTTGCGGAAATGCATCAGAACCTGATTGACCGTCAGACGGTGAAACCAGGTCGTAAAAGCGGAATCGCCGCGAAAACTTCCGACCTTGCGGAAAAGCTGGATAAAGGCTTCCTGCGTCAGGTCTTCGGCTTCCGTCACGTTATTCGTCATCCGCAGACAGAGACTGTAAGCCCTTCGGTGATACTTCGTGTAAAGCATCTCGAAGGCCTCGATATTGCCGTCCGCCGCCATTTGAGTTAAGTCAAAATCGGCAGTTTTTTCGGTGATAACAGGTTTTTCGCTATCTTGAGACGATGCAAAAGCGGATATGTCCGTATCTTCCTCTGCTTTGCCGGCTACATTTGCGTTCATCGCCGAGGTTAAATTCATACTTGCTCCTAAATTGCTGTCGGAATTTGAAAAATCGTTATTGTTTATGATGAGTTACCTCCAAAGACTGGTTGCATTTACCGCAAAAATAATTTTATGGCAAAAATTCAAAAAGGTAAATATTTCTGCGAAAATAATTTAAATGGGTTTGGTTTACGGTTCTGTAGTTAAAGAAATAAATACTGTCGCCAATAATGGCAGAATTCTGTAAAAATGCAACCATTGGTTGCAGATTTACATACCGTATTAATATTTATCTGTTGTAAGAAATTCACCAAAAAAATCGTCGAATTTGTTAGTTCCGGGAAATTCTCCGATCATTAGTATGATAATATTCACAACAAAATCTAAAACAAAAATATCCCAAAGGGATAAACCGATAAAAGCCCCGTCATTTATGGCGGGGAACAATGAACATAAAATCGAAGTCCTGAAAGGACGATAGAAATTAAACATAATTCTGTCGTCCTTTCAGGACTTAAAAATCTGGTTCACAACAATTCCTAGTAATAAATCGCCAGGCTATTATCTTTATGTCCCTTTGGGACTGATTTAATGATGAAGTTAAAATTCTAAATAAAAGATTTACAAAAACAATTACCCGAACAAATTGCGGAGATTTTGGATATAATTTGATAAAATGCTCAAACAAGAAACCGTTTCAAAAGTTGGAACATCATAAGAAACATCAACCGAAATAGCTTTCAACCAGTAAAAAAAAAATGGAGTTTCTATGAGATCAGCCAAATCAATTTTAATCCTTTTCATATTCATTTTCGGATTATTTTTCACACAAACAAAGGCTCAAGAAACAAAGAAACCGAAACAAATAAAAATCCTGAACAATTACGGCGAAATTCCGTTTGAAGACGGCAAAACTGAGATTGTTGATATTAGGTTTTTCGGATTAGACAGCGATTATGAAAATTATGAAGCTCCGATTGGTCAGCCGATTCGTGAGAGAGATATTTTCAGGGAGTTAAAAGAAAATAGATCATTCATAAAAGCAGGTGAAAAATTTCACGGTTATAAAGTCTCTAAAGCGGTAAAAGCCATCAGAAAATTTGTCAATTCAAGTGGTTATCCCGAAGCGGAAATAAATGCTTACGGCGAATTGTTGCCGGAAAACAAAATGAAACTGATTATCTCAGTTGAAAGAGGGACGCCGATTTTAGTTTCGGAAATTCGTTTTGAAGGATTGGAAAAGTTGACGAATCAAGAACTTGTAACAAACTTATTGGGATGTTTAGTTGATAATTGGATCGTTTATGATGAAAGAAGATATGAATATTGTGTCCAAAAACACACACGGGATTATTTGTCTGGCAAAGGATTTTTTCAAGCTAAAATTAGAAAAGTTTTACCCGAAAAGTCTCAAAGTTCATACATTGTAAAAATTTTCGTAAATGAAGGAGTGCGGTATAGAATCGGAGAAATATATATAAAGAATGCAAAAGTCTTTTCTCAAAATGAAATTATAGAAATGTTGGGCATCAATGTCGGCGATGTCGCCAACGGCACAAAAATCAGGGAATTTTTGTTCAACGACTTAAAGGACAAATATGCTGATAAGGGTTACATAGATTTTGATGTTGAATTAAATCCGCAATACATTGAACCGATTGCCGAGGGTTTAGATGCGACTGTAAATATAGATATAACAATATATGAAGGAAAACAATTTAAGGTAGGACGAATAAACTTTAAAGGGATTTCAGAAGAAGAAGAACAAAGATTGAGAGATTTGTTTGTGTTGAAAGAAGGTGAAATTTATAGTCAAAGCAAATTTGAAGAAGGTTTGAAAAAAATTAATTCTCTCAAAGAATTTTTACCTGTCGGAGTTGATGTCGGATTAAATTTTGAGGGAAGTGACAGATCTTCAAAAGTTGTGAAATGGGTTTCCAAAGATAAACCTTATGTTTATATTGATATTACAACAAGCAAATTAACAGATGAAGAACGAGAAGACATATATAATAATCAAGAATTACTTAAAGGATTCAATTGAAACTTTCCGCAATTACAAACAGATGGCGGAGAAATCCATCGCTCAGGTTTCGGATGAGGAATTCTTTAACTCATTAAACGGGGAAGATAATTCGATTGCGATTATCGTCAAGCATATTGCGGGGAATCAGCGTTCGCGTTGGACTCAATTTTTGACTTCGGACGGCGAAAAGGATTTTAGAAATCGCGATACGGAATTTGAAGTCATCGGAGACACGCGGGAATCTCTGATGGAGTTTTGGGAAACGGGCTGGCAGACGCTTTTTGAAGCGATCGAGCCTTTGACGCCGGAAGATTTTCAAAAAACGGTGACGATCCGCGGCGAAGAACATACCGTTATCGAAGCGATCAACCGGCAACTCACGCATTACGCTTATCACATCGGCCAGATCACGTTTTTGGCAAAGCATTTTCGTTCCAAAGATTGGAAAACCCTGAGCGTGCCGAAAAACAAATCGGCGGAATTTAACGAGTTCTTAAAACGGAAAAAGTTGGAAGGAAAAGAAAAGACTCATCCGCTTTCTGCCCCGCAGGAATTTGCAGAAAAACAGGGTTAGATGTTAGATTTCAGATGCCGGATTTCAGTTTGAAATCCAAAATCCAAAATCTGAAATCCAAAATCGAAATGAATTGTCCCGTTTGTAAATACGACAGCTTAAAAACTCAGGAGATCGAACCGAATCTTTTTGCCGAAGTCTGCACGAAATGCAACGGCAAATGGATCTCGAGCGGTAATTACGAAAAATGGCTCGAGCATCACGGTGCGATCCTGCCGGAATTGCCCGCCTCGGAAGACTCGGAAATGAATATTCCCGAATTCGAATTGGCAAGGCTCTGTCCGGTTGATCGAAGAATTTTAATTAAATACAAGGTCGGACGGAATCTGCCGTTCAAGATTGACCGGTGCAGTAACTGTGCGGGCGTCTGGCTCGACGATACGGAATGGGTCGCTCTCAAAGAACGCAATCTGCACGATGAGCTCAACAAAATCTTTACCGATCACTGGCAGGAAGAGGTCAAACGCGAGGAAACCCGCAAAACGCTCGATGCGATCTACAAACAAAAGTTCGGCGAAGATGATTACCGGCGGATCAAGGATTTTAAGACGTGGGCGGAAAGACACGAAAAAAGCGGCGAGATCATTGCGTTTTTGAGAGATAAAAACCCGCTTCAATTTTAAGCCTTATGAAAATTTTTATGAAAAAGAAACTTTTACTGGCGATCTTAGCGAGTTTATTTTGTGCCGTTCCGGCATTTTCTCAAATCAGCGATGAAAATACGGCAAAACCGGCGGCGATCGGCTTATTAATATTTGAAAATCCCGACGTAATGTTCGAGATTCTCAAAGGCAGATGGGTTTTTTCGGATATGACCTGCGATAATCCGTATGTTGTCGAGGTTTCCAAAGACAAAATGAAGATGGCGATGATGATAAAAAACAAAGAGGTGACCGAAATAGACCAAAACGATGCCATGGAGGTAATAGAGATGGCAAACGAAAAGAAAAGGGCGAAAAAGGCGAAACAAAAAGTTATATTTATGATGTTTTAGAAGTATCGGATCGCTACATCAGAACTCGGATCCAGGGTGAACAAAGAAAAACCGATGACGGAAAAATCGTTCAATGGGATTTTGTGTTTTCATCGAAAGATAAATTTTACTGGCACAGAACCGATTGGCGGGTCGGCGGATTAACTTCTCCCGTTACCCGTTGTATCGAAACGAATGAGAAATTAGCCTTGAAATAGATTTGAGTAAATCTTGAAAAAAAAGTGTTATCACCTGATTTTTGGCGGGTGATAACACTTTTTAGCTTTGAAGGTTCATCAGTAGTAAAAAGTCAAAAACTTCTTACCAGTTACGATTGTTGTAAAGACGTTCCTTTTTTACAACCTTTTTCTTAATGCGTCCGTTTGGAAAGCGTGTGATCTTGTAGGTTACGCGGTAGGTTCGCCAGCCGCGTTTTTCGATCACGGTGCGGTAATAGACCCGCTTTCCGTAATGTCTGTGAAGTTGAACGCTTTTGACCAATCTGAACTTCCGGCGTCCGTTCGGAAACTCTCTGACTTTGTATGTGTTTTTATAAAGTCTTCCGCGTTTCCAGACACGTCTGTTTATGTAATAGATATAGACGCCGCGGCGGTTATAGTAACCGTTGTAGTAGCCGATCGGATAGTAATCAGCATTTTGATTGAGCACTTGTTTTTGCTTTTTGTGATTTTTATATCTCGGTTGGGCGTTCGCTATGGCGACCGCTCCGAAAAAAAGTGCGGTGATGGTTAGGGTTAAAATTATAAGTTTCTTCATACATACCTCCTTTGAAGAATTTTTGCTGGTAGGAACTTTTTTTCTAAAGTTTAATTTTAGGTAGGGAAGAGTTTTTCGTCTTCGGAAGAGTCTCGCGGTGTGGATTTATGAGGATTTGCTGTCTAATAGGAAGTATCAGCAATGCTTATGGTTGCCATAATATTTAAACAAGCCGGAATTTCGACCGAATACGCGATTTTCATCCGAATTCATATATGCTAATCTTCTATTGGCCAAAAACTTATGCAATCCACGAAAATTTCAATACTCGGTTCAACAGGTTCGATCGGCGTCAATACGCTCAAAGTCGTCGAACATCTCGGCGATGTCAAGGTCATCGCTCTCGGGGCGGGAAGAAATATGGAGATCTTCGCCCGTCAGATCGTCAGATTTCAGCCCGAACTGGTTTCCTGCGAAGACGACGTTTGTGCCAACAAACTGCTCGAAAATCTGCACGCCAAAAGATTTACGAATGTGCCGAAAATAGAGATCGGCGAAGCAGGCTTAATTAAGATCGCCACGCACGAAGAAGCCGAAACGGTCGTGTCGGCCACGGTCGGGGCGGTCGGTTTTGTGCCGACCTTGCGGGCTTTGGAATTCGGCAAACGCGTCGCCCTTGCCAATAAGGAAACTCTGGTGATGGCGGGCGAACT
>JBGTRS010000096.1:6755-11771 GCA_041940665.1 Pyrinomonadaceae bacterium
AAAGGCAACGGAGCGGAGATTCTGCCGGTTGACTCCGAACATAACGCTCTTCATCAATGCTTAAAAGGCGAAAAACTGACGGAAGTAAAACGCTTGATCCTGACGGCTTCGGGCGGACCTTTCCGAACGAAAACAAAGGAGGAGATCGAGAACGCGACGGTTGAAGAGGCTTTGAATCATCCGACCTGGAATATGGGCGATAAGATTTCGATCGATTCGGCGACTTTGATGAACAAGGGGCTGGAAGTCATCGAAGCCCACTGGCTGTTCGGGTTTGACGCGGACGAGATCGGCGTCGTCGTGCATCCGCAATCGGTCGTCCATTCGATGGTCGAAATGATTGACGGTTCGATCATCGCCCAGATGGGCGTGACCGATATGAAGCACGCCATTCAATACGCATTAACTTATCCGAAGCGTTTGGAAAACTGCCTGCCGCCGCTCGATTTCGCCGAAATTTCGCAACTGACGTTTGAAAATCCCGACCTCGAACGCTTTCCGAACCTCGCCATCGCCTACAAAGCTCTCGAAAAAGGCGGCACGACTCCGGCGGTGCTGAACGCCTCCAATGAGATCGCCGTGCAAGCCTTTTTGGATGAGAAGATAAAACTCAATGAGATCGCTCAAATCAACAAAAAATCGGTTGAAGAACATATACCGAACAGAGTTGAAAATTTGGAGACGGTTCTGGAGGCCGACCAATGGGCTCGAAAACAGGCAAGAATGTTTTTGGAAGAAAAAGCCGTTGTGGTTTAAAATTGGAAAAGTCGAAAGAAAAGTTTTACACTTATTGTTTGCAACTTTGTTATTTATATTTGTTTCTAAAAGGTGATTTTTTAATACAAGAGGATTTTTTATTATGCCCGATATTTTATTAATAATTTTAGCCGTCATATTTGTTCTCGGTGTAGCCATAAATATTCACGAATTCGGACATTTTATCGTCGCCAAACTTCTCGGAATGCGCGTCGAAGCATATTCTTTCTTCGGTTTGGGACCGAGAATCTGGGGGTTTAAGAAAGGTCATACGGATTACCGCATCAGTGCGATTCCGCTCGGGGCGTATGTCAAACTTTACGGCGACGAAGCGACCGCCCCGCTCGAAGGCGGCGATTCCGACGGCGAACAGGTTCCCGAATCGGAACTTTACGAACTGCGTCCGCGTTGGCAAAAATTCCTGGTGATGATCGGCGGGCCATTTATGAACATCGTTCTGGCTCTGGCGATTCCGTTCGGAATTGCCATCGTTCAGGGCGTTCCGGCCGTTCCTTCGCCGATCGTCGGTTATGTCAAACCCGACGGTGAGGCACAAAAAGCCGGAATCAAAGCGGGCGATCGGATCGTGGCTTACGCCGGAACGGAAAACCCGACCTGGAAAAGAATCGAAGAAGATACGTTCTTGATTCCCGAAAAGGAAACACCGATCACGGTCGAACGCGACGGCAAACGAATTCCGATGACGATCAAACCCGTTAAAGTGATGATCGAAGGAAACTCCATCGGAAGACTCGATATTGCTCCCGAAGAAGGAAATGAATCCGTCGTCGTCGGAGCGATTCAGCCCGATATGCCCGCCGCCAAATCGGGTTTGCAGGTCGGCGATCTGATTACGTCCGTCAACGGTAAACCGATTCGCAACTCTTTGGAAATGAGAACCATCGTTAATGAATCGAAGGACAAACCGATCACCTTAACCGTCAGCCGCAAAGGTCAAACAAAAGAAATTTCGACCAACGCCAAAAAGACCGAAAGCGGCGAATATTTGATCGGCATCCAATTTGATAACAATTCGGCGACGGCCAGAGAATCGGTCGGACTCGGCGGGGCGATGGTCTATGCGGTTGAAGCCAACTGGCGAATTTTGCGTCTGACCGGAAAGGCCTTCGGACAGATGTTTGCGGGCGAGAGGTCGGTCAAGGACGGCGGCGTGGCCGGGCCGGTCGGCATCGTTCAGCAGATCGGCAAGGTCGCCACGGGCGGCGATTTTACGGCGTTGCTGTTTTTCCTGATGATCATCAGCTTAAACTTAGGCATCTTTAATCTTTTGCCGATACCGCTTCTCGACGGCGGCCAGATTATGGTTTTGGGAATCGAAGCCGTTCTCGCTATGGTCGGCATGACGCTTTCGATGGCGATCAAGGAAAAAATTCAACTTGCCGGTTTGGCGATAATCTTGCTCCTGATGGTGGTCGTCATGTATTTCGACATCGCCAGATTGATCGGTTAAACGGTTAACCGAGTTTACAGAGTTTGCCGAGTTGTCTGAATTAGCTAATAGAACAAACTCAGACAACTCGGCAAACTCTGTAAACTCTGCCAACTTGTAAATTTATGAGAAGAAAATCGAAACCAGTAATGGTCGGAGATGTGCAGATCGGCGGCGATGCACCCGTCGTTGTCCAGTCAATGACCAAAACCGACACGGAAAATATCGAAGAAACCGTCGCTCAGGTTGATAAAATGGTCGAAGCCGGATGCGAGATCGTCCGCATCGCCGTGCCGAATCCGGAAGCGGCGAAGGCTCTGGTCGAAATCCGCAAAAAGGTCAACATTCCCATCGTCGCCGACATCCATTTTCATTACAAACTGGCCTTGATGGCTTTGGACGCAGGCATTGATAAACTCCGCATCAATCCCGGCAATATCGGTTCGATCGACCGCGTTAGGGAAGTCGTTCGGGCGACGGAAGCCAAAGGCGTGCCGATCAGGATCGGCGTCAACGGCGGTTCTCTGGAAAAAGATTTACTCGAAAAATACGGCACGGCGACGCCCGAAGCGATGGTCGAGTCGGGTATGCGGCACGTGCGGATTCTGGAAGACCTGAATTTTAATGACATCGTTATTTCCCTGAAAGCCTCGGACGCCCGACGCACCATCGAAGCCTATCGGCTGATGGCGGAAAAGGTCGAATATCCTCTGCATTTGGGTGTGACGGAAGCCGGAACGCCGTTCGGCGGCACGATCAAATCGGCGATCGGTCTCGGCGTTTTGCTTTATGACGGCATCGGCGACACGATTCGTGTAAGTTTAGCGGCAGAACCCGATGAGGAAATCCGCGTCGGCTGGGAAATCTTAAAGAGCCTCGAATTACGCGAAAGAGGCGTGACGGTCGTCGCCTGTCCGACCTGCGGAAGATTAGCGGTTGATGATTTTGTCGGAATTGTGACGGAAGTCGAACGGAGATTGCAGCACGTTGAAGAACCCTTACAGCTTTCGATTATGGGCTGTGCCGTCAACGGTCCGGGCGAAGCTCATCATTCGCAACTCGGCGTAACCTTCGGCCGTCAGGTCGGGATGATCTTTAAAGACGGCGTGCCATACAGGCGTGTGTCGGGCGAAGATATTGTCGAAGAATTCGTCAAGGAAGTCGAGATTCTGCGTCAGGAAGGCAAGGACGCCAAGCCTCTGGCGGAAGATAAACCGCTCGTGCAGATAAGTTAGAAATAGGTTGATAAGAACTTATCCTAACAACCTAAAAACTTCTAAACCTAAATACCTGAAACAAAAAAATAGGCTGTGCTTACCCCTAAGCACAGCCTTTCAAGTTTGGTCTATGGAGAAAACCGTTTATGCTCTTCCGCTTCTCTGAAACATACTGATCAGAATCTGAGCGAAAGGGCTGTTCAAAAAACTGTTGACGCGGCGGGCGATCGGATTATCCATCAATCTTGCCAAAAAATTATTTGCCCGATCGGCGAGCCAGTTCGTCGCTCTTCGTCCCATCGAATCGGCAAAATTTCTGAGCAGACCGGGACCTCTTTCGGTCAGCCATTGACCGAATTTTCCGCCGAAGGTATTAGTCAGATTGCCGAGAAATTTCGAGCCGTTCGTAAAGAAGAAATTGCTGACTCTCGTGCCGATGCCGCTTGTCCAATTGGAAAACCAGTTTCTCGCCGAGCCGAAAAGTTCCGTTCCCCGGCCGATGGCATTGTTTAACCAGGTTCCCGTGTTGCCCAATCTGCTCAAGAAATTCGAACCCAGATTGCCCAAAAAACCGGTCGCTTTTGAACTCAGATTGCTGAAGAAACTTCCGACTTTGCCGCCGACGCCCGATAACGCTCCGACACCGCTCATAATCGCCCCGAAGAAATTGCCGTTTTTGATGCCGTCAACCACGCCCATAATGCCCGTGCCGATTCTTGCCGCTAAAGCAAAGGGCTGTAATCCGGGAATGAACATAGCGACCGTCGAGACGATCGGCAGAGCTTTTTTCAGGAAACCGCCGATGCCTTTGCCGATCTTCTTGAATGCATCGCCGATCTTACCGAAAAGACCTTTTTTCTTTTTCTTGCGTTTGATGTCGAGCTGGCCGTTCTCGTCTAAAGTAACTTTATATTTATATTTGCCGATCTTGAATTTTTTGCTGACGGCTTTGCCCGGATTGGCGGCTTGTTCGGCCCGAAGTTCCTCAATGGCCTGGTCAATTTTTGATTTTTCAGCTTCGTTTCTGAACTTGAATCCGCCGTAGTCTTCCGTTACGGGCGGTTGATTCATACCTTGAAAAAGCTGTCTGACAAAATCCGCCGAAGGGTTGTTGTTGGACGCAAAGGCTTTTGACAGGAAATCAAAAAACTGCGACAGAAAATCGTTGGAAATCCGCACATTGTTTTGATTTGGATTCGGTTGATTATGAAATCGGCAGTTATTTGATTCGTAAAATCTGGAATAATTATTGTTATCTACCTGAAAGCCCATCTCTTTTTCCTCTGTTGGTCGGATTTTGTTTCTCTTGGTTAATTTATCGGCAGAGAATCGGAGATGTTTCCTAAAAAATTGTTTTTATGGATAGAAAAACGTAAAGGGAGCATAAGGGATATTTCTGATAATTCCGAATGAGATGCAGGCGACCAGGAAGAGAATAAGCGGAGCGGGTGAGATGAGATTTAACCCGAGACCGCGGCCTCTGAAAATTATTGATAAGAGATACGTAACGCTGTATAGAAAGATAATGCAATAGAGCGGAACGAGGGCGTTAAAACTGATCGCCGTCCAAAAATCGCCGTGAAAAAGTGCGTG
>JBGTRS010000097.1:0-11741 GCA_041940665.1 Pyrinomonadaceae bacterium
CGCTACCCCGGTGATGATGATACCGGGTGCTGGCAGGAAATCAGTATTGATTGTAGCACCATCATCGCCATCTCCGCCAATTGACGAACCAGAGTCGGTTCCATTACCATTTGAATTCGATGAGGAACCATCATCAGATGAGGATTTAGCGGCCTTTATATCGACCTCCTTAGTAGAAATCGAGGTTCCTCCACCGCCATCCGAAACCACGGCGATCTCGATGGTGCCGAAGCCGGTCACCATGATCACCTTCATGGAGGGATAATCGCTCTTGAGCTGCTTCAGGAAATGCAGCCCGTCCATCTCGTTCATTTTGTAGTCGGTGATGATCAGGTCATACAGGCCGTCATCGAGTTTCTCGATCCCCGCCCGGCCGTTTTCGGCCTCGTCCACTTCAAACCCTTCATCTTCCAACACCCCCTCCAGCGTTTCGCGGATGCCGCGTTCATCATCAACTATAAGAACCGATAAATTACTCATCTATAAAAAATTCAAGTTACAAACTTTGCTATATACCTTACAATAATTGCCATTTTTCAGCTTTATTTCAAACTGAAACGCTTCGTACTATTTTTATTTTTCGTCTCCGACCCGCCAAATCCCAACGAATTTAATAATTTAACGAACATTTTCTTCGAATGGAATAAGTCTTGCAAATGATTTTAGCGGGAAAATGTCTATTTTAGACAATTTATTAAATTTATTATGAAACGCACAACAGTAAAAAGTCAGCAAAATGGTTTCTCTTTGATCGAGTTGATAATAGTCGTTTTGATCATCGGCATTATCGCATCAATCGCCGTTCCCAACCTGTTGCAAGCGAGAAGAGTAGCAAATGAAGCATCCGCCGTCAGTTCCGTAAGTTTGATCCATCGTGCCGAATTAACCTATAAGTCATCCGTCGGAAGCGGCAATTATACTGATCTGAACGGATTGTATAACAGCGGATTGATTGATAGCGTACTCGGGACAGGTGCAAATATAAAAAGCGGCTATCGGTTTGAAACGGATGTTTTTCCCTCGACCCCGACTAATCAAGCCAGATTTAACGTGCGGGCAAGACCTGTCGTTCATTTACAGACAAGTACGATTACGGCAACCGGAAGCCGGGACTTCGGAACAACCGAAAGCGGCGGAATTTATGAAACCTCTGATAATACTCCGGTTACTTTTGACGATATATCCAGAACAGTCCTGGGAACGGCAACACCGATTGACGGTTCTTAATTATTGGCACTGATCTCGATAGTAAATCTCGCTCCTTTCGGATTGTTTGCGGCGGCTTTTATCTTTCCGCCGTGTTCGGAAATTATTCTTTGAACAATTGCCAAACCCAACCCTGTTCCGCGTCCTTTAGTGGAAAAATAAGGCTGAAAAAGCTTCTGAAAATCCCGCGGATTAATTCCCTTGCCGTTGTCGGAAAATTCCGTGACGATCAGATCGCGGGCAGAATCGTGAAAGGTTTTGATTCTTATCGTTTTATTCTCATCAGCTTTTTCAAATGCCTCGTAAGAATTATCAATCAGATTCACAAAAACCCGTTTAAGCTGTTCGGCATCAATCTGTGTCGACGGCAGATTTTCGGCCAGTTCGGTTTTGATCTCAATCCCGTCAATTCTGCCTTCATATAATAAAACCGCCTGTTTGATGACTTCATTGACATCGCCTTCCGCCAATTTGGCGTCGGGCAAACGGGCAAACCGCGAAAATTCATCAACCATAGATTTGAGCGATGAAACTTCCCGCAAAATCGTGTCAGTTCCGTCTTTGATAACCTTGATGGTTTGGTCTTCGGTCTTTGAATTTTGATCTTCGGTAATCAATATCTCCCTTTCTCCCTTTCTCTCCTTTTCCGCTTCTCCGTTTTGCATCGCAAACCGTTTTGCGATCCGCTCCGCCGAAAGTTGGATCGGTGTCAGCGGATTTTTGATCTCGTGAGCCATCCGCCGGGCAACTTCCTGCCAGGCCGAAGCCCTTTGTGCCGTGATGAGTTCGGTCAGGTCTTCGATGACAAGAACCGTTCCGCCCTCGTCGGGCAAAGTCGTCGCCGTTAGAGCAACGGGGAGATTTTCGCCGGAATCGGAATTTTCGCGTTGGAGTACGGTTTGTTCGGCGGCTTTTCCGATGCGTTTGGCACGCGAGATGAGCTTTTCCAGGATCTGTGCATTTTCTTTGCTGATGAGCTCTTTTAATTCAAATTTTGCAAAATCCGCATCTTCGAGTTTGAACATCTGAATCGCCACTTTATTTATCGTCGTCACGCGGTTCTCCAAATCAAAAGAAATGACACCGGTTGAAAGCGACTGCAGGACCGTTTCGATATATTTCCGGCGTTCCTTCAGTTCGGCGGAATTCTCTTCGAGGGTCGCCGACATTTCGTTGAAAGAATTGACTAAAATCTGCAGTTCGTCTTCGGCAAATGTTTCCACCCGGTATGACAAATTCCCTCTGGCAATTTCGTCCGCCCCGACCGCCAGAGCCCGGATCGGCCGGGTCAGATTTTTGCCGATGTGAAAGGCCATCCAGGAAGCCGCAAAGATCAGCAGAAAGGTCAGCAGTCCGAGCGTCGTAATGCCCGTCTGCCGGACAAATATATCCTGCGATTTCAGGCTGTCCAGTTCTTCCAGAGAACTGACGGCAAGTTCTTCGATCTCGTTCGGATCGGGTAGATTCATTGCCAAAAAAAGCGTTCTGCCGTCGGACATGGCCGCCCGGTTTACTTCCAATTCCGTCTTTTTCTCATCAACCGGCGGCGGAGAATAATTCTCATTTAAGGCATTTTTAATCTCAAGATTGATCGAACTTTTTTGGACGGAACCGAGATTTGTCTTTTCCGCTTCGGCGATAATTTCGTTTTCGGTGTCGCGAATCTCGATTCTCAGAAAATCGCCCGCTTTTATAATCTTTTGCAGGTCTTCATTTGAAACATCTTTTCCTTCGAATGATTTTGCCAGAACCGGTGCGGTCCTCCGGAGCATTTCGATCTGTTTCCGGTTGGTCTGACTGCGGACATCCTTGGCTTTGCGGACGACATTTTCGGGAATCTGCGTAAACCAGCGTTCGACCGCCCGGTTCATAAAAAGATAGGAAAAAACCGCCATCGCGATAAGCGGCAAAATGCTGATCGCCGCAAAATAGATGAGCAGACGGGTTTTGAGTTTTGAACCGAGTTGCAGAGTCTGACGTTCCTGCCGGAGTTTGAGTAAACTGCGGATCAAAATAAAACCGAAAACGATGAAGGCGATAAAATTCAGCGAAGAAAGAGCGTATAAAATAAGCGTTTCGCTCGCCGAATTTACCTCGATGATCTTCCAGACATTCGACGGCTGTAAGAACATCAGAAAGGTCAGCAAGATCAAGACGATCCCGCCTAAAATCCAGGGCGGTTTTCTCTTTTTTGCCTTTTGTTTCTTTTCTTCGCTCATTTTTTTCCAAGTTTAGCACATTTTACGGCCGGAGCGGCGAATGTCCGGCTTGTCTTAAAATTGATAAATTTTTGTTTTTGTCAGTAGCCCGACCGTCAGGAAGGGTTTGGAATGTAACGATGTCCGATGTTCATTAAACAGAAGCCGCTCCCTGACGGTCGGGCTACTGACACGTATAAAATACATTTTTTCCTGCTTCGCACGAATGGCAGGCGAGACATACGCCGCTCTGGCCACATCGCGTTTTTTTTTAACATCAAGTAAAATCCCAAACTAATGAACGACATTTTTTTTAACGAATTCGGAAGATTGCGGAGCGGCTGGCGTTTCGGAATTTTTATAACGGCTTTTTATTTATGCTTTTCTTTCTTTTCGACTCTCCTGATAATCAGTTTAGCGACGCTTGCGATCGATTTTGAATTAAACTCGCCGTATTTGATGATCTTGATATCATCGCTCGGTTTATTTTTTGCGGTATTCCTCGGCTGGCTGTTTGGAAAAATTTTTGAAAATCTGCCGTTTCGGTCCTTAGGTGCCTGGTTTACAAAGTTTTGGCTGAAGGATTTTGTTCTGGGTTTTTTGATCGGAGCTGTGACGATCGCCCTGGCGGTTTTGATCGCGATTCTTTTCGGCAATTTAAGTTTTGAAATTAATTCAAACGCCGGAAGTTCAGCCGTTTTACATACGTTGATAATTTCTCTTATAGTTTTCACTATCGGAGCCGCGTTTGAAGAAGCACTCGTCCGCGGCTATATGTTTCAAACCCTTGTCCGGGCGAACTTGGCCTGGCTGGCAATTTTTCTGACATCGGCAGTTTTCGCTTACGGGCATCTCAATAATCCGAATTCCGCTTATTTTTCTTCGATCAACACTTTTATTGCCGGCGTTTGGCTCGGCATCGCCTATTTGAAAACCCGTACGCTCTGGCTCGTTTTCGGTCTGCATCTCGCCTGGAACTGGTTTCAGGGGGCGATCTTCGGAATCGAGGTGAGCGGTCTGACCTCGATGCTTTCAGCTCCGCTTTTGAAGGAATCCGATCCGGGACCGGTTTGGATCACGGGCGGAGAATACGGTCTCGAAGGCGGAATTGCCTGCACGATCGCTTTGGTCTTTTCTACTATTTTGATCTGGTTTTTGCCGATCTTAAAACCGACCGGGGAAATGCTTGAACTGACCGATAAGGAAAATCCAACTACTGAAAAGAATTTAGATAAAGCTTAATTTACTTACCCTCGAATTTTTCATCCAGGGCGTTCAATAATTTGCGAACGTGGCGGGCGTTTTCGCCGAAATCGCTTTTGCCGACTCGGGACTGTGACCGGACATCAATCTGAACCTCGCCCCTGTATTTTGTTTCTTCGATCTTGACGGTCAGATCATCGGTAAAAAAAAGAACGGGAACTTCGACCTGGATGACCGAATCGGTCTGGGTTTTGTCGTTGGCGATCCGCCAGCTTCTTCCGTAGGTCGAAAGCGTCGGAATAACATCCTGAACGGTTTTCCGGGCTTGTTCGACATCGGCAATATAAAGCCTCGTTTTTAAGCCTTTTTCGCCGCCGTCCGGCGAAGTTTCGGCGATGTTGTCGGGATAAAAATAATTGGCGATGGCAAAAAATGAGAGGATGATCACCAGGATAAATGTTCCGATTGAAATAAGCACCTTTTTCATTCTTTACCTTCCTTTTTTTGTTAGCTTAAACCGTTTTTATTTTGAAGGAAATATCCAACGCCCGGGCCGAATGCGTGATCATTCCGGCGGAAATCAGATCAACTCCGGCTTCGGCATAACCCCGAACCGTATCGAGATTAATTCCGCCCGAAGCTTCCAGTAAAACATTGGGATTCAGGTCTCTCGCCATTTCGACCAGTTTGGCGGCCTCTTCCGGCGTCTGATTATCGAGCATGACGATGTCCGCACCGGCTTCGATTGCTTCTCTGAGTTGAGCGCAGTTCGAGATTTCGACTTCGATCTTATGCAGATGGCCGACCATTTCCTTGGCAGATTGAATCGCTTCGGTGATGCCCCCCGCGAGGGCGATGTGATTGTCCTTGATCAAAACGCCGTCGTCCAGACCGTAACGATGATTCTTGCAACCGCCGACCGTAACGGCGTATTTTTCGAGCATCCGCAGACCCGGCGTGGTTTTCCGCGTATCCACGACCTTGGCGTTCGTGCCTTTGACCGCCTCGGCGAATTTTCTTGAAAGTGTGGCGATGCCCGAAAGTCTCTGCATCAGATTCAAAGCGACCCTTTCGCCCGTTAAAAGCACGTCGGCAAAACCGCTCAGAGTTCCGATGACCGTTCCCTTTTCGACCCGGTCACCGTCCTGAAAAAACGCATCGATCGGAGGACTTTCGGCATCGAGGATCTGGAAAACCGCTTCCGCCACGCCCAGACCGCAGACGACCAAATCCTCTTTGGCAAGGAATTTTCCCATCCCGCGAACGCCTTCCGGCACGGTTGATTGTGTCGTAATATCACCCCGTCCGATGTCTTCGGCTAAAAACTGAGCGATGTCGGCCAGAATGTCGCCATTCTCCAAAAAATTCATACTGATAAAATAACACAGTTTTGTGCAGAATTCTTAACCGACCGTCGCATCAATATCAACCTTTATATCCTGCCATTTGCCTTGATTGAAACGCCAGACGCTCAGACTGCAACGGGCGATGTGGCCGGCGAGGATGGCAAACCAGATGTGCCAGGGTTCGAGTCCGATAGTCTGCTGGACGACGAAACAGATGCCCAAGGGGATTATCACCTGCGAGATGATCGAAATATACAGCGGAGATTTCGTGTCGCCCGTGCCTTGCAGACCGCCCGTGTAGGTCAGAGCGATCGAGACGAAGATGCCGGAAATACTCAAAACTCTGAGAAGCTGAACGCCTAACTCGACGACGACGGGTTCATTCAAACCGAAAATGGCAAGAAGCTGACGCGGGAAAAAGAAGAAAAAGAAACCGACGAACGCCGAACCGATCAAACCGAATCGGGCGGCGGTATGGACGGCCGCATTTGCCCGCTCGGGTTTGCCTGCTCCCAAACTCTGTCCGGCCACGGCGGCCGTCGCTCCCATCAGACCGACGGACGTCCAAGTAATTAGAGAAAATAATTGAGCATAAGAAACCGCATAAGCCGCCTGGGCCGCCGCACTTTGAGCCAGCGAACCGATAAAGGCCAGCAGAAAAACTCCGCCCATGTTCATCGCGATGCCCTGAAAACCGGCGGGCAGACCGAATTTGAAAAGCTTGCGGATGACGTTCCAGTCCGGTTTGTAACCTTTATCGTTGTGAATTGAAACGACCCAGCGGTCGTTCCAAAGATTCCAGAAGGCATAGACGGCGATCAATCCCGAAGCAAGACAGGTGCCCATCGCCGCACCTTTCGTCCCGAACGACGGGATCGGTCCCAAACCGCTGATGAGGATGATGCTGAAAACAACGTTGAGCAGGGTCATCACAAAGCCGAGAATCATCGGCGTTTTCGCATCGCCGGCCGAACGCAGAGCTCCGGCGAGCATAAAAAAGATCATCATTCCGCTGCTGAAAAGAAACATTATGCGTAAGTAAGGAAGGGCTTCGGCCTGCACTCTTGGTTCGGCGTTGACAAAATCAAGGAGTAAGGGCGACGCGAAATAGCCGATCGGAGCGATGACCGCCACAGCGATGAAAATGGCCGTGATAAAGGCCTGATAGACCGTCCGGTTGACCTTTTCGACCTCGCCCGCACCGGCAAATCTGGCGACGAGAATGCCCATTCCCGTGAAAATGGAGGCGACGAATACGACGACGACCAGAAAAATCTGCGAACTGACACCGATGGCGGCGTTGCCGTATAGCCCGACGACGTTTCCGACCGTGATGTGATCGACAATTCCCTGCAGACCGCCGAAGATATTGGCGAGCATCGTCGGATAGGCCAGATTCCAGACGGCCCGGCCGAGCGAACCTTCGACGATCGAGCGGTCGAATTTGGATTTAACGGGAATTTCCTGCGACAAATGAACTTCGTCTTCGTTTTGAAAATCTTCTGCACGTTCGGGGAAAGCCATAACAATTGATACGTCTTAGATAAATAAATGTTTAGTATAGTAGTTCGGACAAATCTTGTCTTGTCCAAACGCAGAGTCTTAAATGACAAAGCTTTTAATATAAATACCAAAACCTTTGCGTTTTATGCCAAGACTTTTGTGATAAATGCCAACAGCTTTGTGACAAATGCCAAAGATTTTGTGAAAGATGCCAAAAGCTTTGTGTTAAATGCCGAAGGTTTTGTGTTAAATGCCGAAGGTTTTGCGAAAGATGACAAAGCTTTTGGGTTGAATGACAAAGAAAAAAAAAAGAAAGCTACAGGCTCACGCCAGTAGCTAAAATCTAATGTCCGACAAGCGGACTCCGGAATTTAGAAATTAAACACACCAATCTATATTGTTTTGGTATTATTTTTTCCATCAGCTTCGCGGCTTGAACTTCAAACCGCTGATCTGGGTGTATTCGGCGGAGCCGGCACCGAAAACCGATTTGACGTAATTTTTAACGAGTTTCGCCAGATCGCACAGACCCGTTTTATCGCCGTAGAGAACTTCATCTCGGGCGATGCGGGCGTTGCTGAGCGGCATATAGGCATCAATCACGGCCTGATTCAAGGCTTTCAGATTGGCGGAAAGAAGTTCGAGTTGGGAAACGTTCAGTTCCGTTTCGTTCGGGGTATAGACGGGATCGGCACTGAGAATGGCGATCAGATTGTCGAGATGTTCGACCTGCCGGGTATAGCTTCTCTGCGAAGCGGAATGATTGACGGCGGATTCGTCTTCGGGGGTGGCGGGGTCGTCCGGAACAGGTTGGGATTTGCGTTTGCCCTGTATTTTGCGGGCAAAGGTCTGGGCGTCGGCGACATTATTTTCGTCCGTTCCGCTGGCCGTATAGGCATTCATCACCCGCGTAACCAGTTTCGGAAGCGGGGCATAGAGCGTTTCGCGGTCATTGATCGCCGCCTTGCTCGGTGCCTGATAGACCGTCACATCATTGATCGCCAACTGCGAAGCGGTCAGTTTCGCCTGTAAATTCGCTAACGAGATCGAAGAATTCGAAGGATTGTAAGCCGCTCCGTAACCCTGCACAAAAGAGATCAGCCGTTGAAAAGATTCGACATTTCGGGCATGCCCTGTTTCATTTGCCATATTATTTTTTTCCTCTTTATTTGATTTAAGTTATGGGAAATAAATCAAAAGAATAGTCGAGATTTATTGATTCCCGATTATTATGAAAAAAACGGGCGATATATTACACGAATTTCTTGAAAAATATGCGTTTAAGATTGATTTGACGGTCTGAAAATTTTTGTAAAGGTTAAAAATATTTAATAAAAAAAGCGTTCAAAACAGATGTCTTCGCGTGGTCATTTTTAGTTTTAATTTAGCTATTGTTTCGTTTTTGATATTTCCGAAATTTATTGACAGAATATAAATTTAAGCAACAATATAATTGACTTCGAAAGATGGACGGTTTAATAAAAAAATGAAAAATAATAAATATTTTGAAGAAAAAATAAAATGGGAAAAAACCGACGATGCCGAATATCCTTATGAAACCGAACACAAAGGAGAATTATTAAAATTACGCATCAATGATTTTCCCGAAGAACCTCTCTACACTCTTTTTGTAAACGGCGAAGAAGTTTGCGATTTTGATGATTGGTCTGAAAACTGGACAAAAAACTTAAATCGTCCCTCCGGCAGTTTGATTGCTGAAGCCCATCAATAATACTTTCCGGTTAAAAGTCGTCTAATTTATCCTGCCATCAATTAACAGAAGATTGTGCTTTATTAATTTCTGTGTTTTCACCGCATCGTTACGCGATGAATTATGCCCAAGCTTCAATCAATTCGGACCTTCAACAATGGCAATTTCTTCAGGCGTGAGTTCATAGAGTTGATAGACCATTTCATCAATCCCGCGTTCCGAATATTCCGACGCAAAAAAGTTTTAGCTTTTTAGAAATTTAGTAAGTTTTTTTTCTACTTCATCTTCATTTTGAACTTCGCATTCCCAAATAGTTAAAACTTTCCAACCAAGTTTTTTCAGGTCTTTGATGTGCTGTTTATCGCGTTCAGAGTTTCTTTCGAGTTTCGGTTTCCAATAATCCAGATTGCTTTTCGGCATATTCGAACGCCTGCATCCTTTGTGCTGATGCCAGAAACATCCGTGAACAAAAATTACGGCATTGTGTTTTTTCAAAACGACATCGGGTTTGCCGGGAAGAGTTTTAACATTTTTTCTGAATCTGTAACCCAAACTATGCAAAAGCGAACGCACTAACACTTCGGGCTTTGTATCCTTACTTCGGATACGCGACATATTTTCGCTTCGTTGTTTTGGTTTGATGTGGTCAGCCATTATTCATCTTCAAAATCATCTGAATCGGCAACATCTATTTTAAAAGAATGGTCGCTGACTTTCGTAATTTTAACGCTGTCAAAACCCAAAACCGCTAATCTTTCATAAGTCAATAACTCGCCCTCTTTTAATTTCAGAATGTCTCGCAAAAGCCATTGCTCTAAAATATCATTGTCTTTGGTCATTAAAGCTTTTCCACCGGATTGACAGATTTTTGATTGGTAAACTTCACCTGTAGGAATTTCTAAATCAAAATATTCATCTTTCGGCGGAAAGAAATTCGGGTAATCATCGTGAATTCTTTTCGGAACAGCAATATAAATTTCGCCCTTTGTTCTTGTTCTTCCGCCCGCGTTCCAATGATTTAATTGTGCTTTCGGCGGAACAAATTTTCCTTTTGATTTTGTTTCCGAATATAGAGGCAAAATTATGTAATCTTCGCCTAAAACTTCTTCAATTGGTTTCAGGAAAGGAGAATCTTTCAATAATTCGGTTAATACCTCAAAAGGTTCTTCCAAAACATTTATGTCAATTGTATATGCTTTTTTTGGTGTTCGGAATCTTTTAAATAGAGTGCTTTTTGATTTATTAAAAGAATATTCATTAATTCCATCTTCAAAAGTTATTCCTGACTTTTTCGTCTTAACATTCTTTATTTTTGAAATATTAATCTTTTCATATTTTACTTCAAATAGATTCAATTCTCCTTTTTTTCTTGCTACACAATGATAATAATCGCTTTTAACTCCTTGAATTGTTTCGTCAGTTTCTATTCTCTCATTTCTAAATTTACCAAGTGTAACTGCTAATTTTTTACCAGAGAATTTTTGTAATTTATCTGACAGTTTGTTAAATTCAGCAACTTTTTCCAATTTATTTCCAGATTCTGAAATAAAAGTTTTTAACCCTATTCCAGATTTTCCAATTTGAGCATCAAAAGACGCATCTTTTCGTGTTATGTTTTTAGCAAGAAAGGCTTTGCAGAAAATCTTTTCAGCAATTCGGTAGTACAAATAAGGAACTTCATTTTCACTGAATAATCCTGAAAGTGAACAAACTACTTTGAGAAGTTCTTCGTAAGTTTTTTTGTTTTTCTTTGATTGGGTATTTAAATAAGTCATAATTGATTTAGGTTAATTCAGGTTCTGTTTGATAAACAATTTCTGAATTCTCATCAGTGATAAAAACAGCAGTTCCCCAAGCTGTCTCACTATCTAAAGACCTTTCAAGTTTAAAGTATTCCAATATGACTTCTGCTTCCAAATTTGAAATAAATTCATTAAATTGACTTAATTCTCTATCATTTTCAGAGTCGTAAAATGGAATCTTATAATTATGTCGAGTGCCAATAAATGCTAAATGATTTTTTTCATCATCCAGCAACTGAATAATTACGGATTGACTGGGCAGATTCTTTTTTAGTGCCTTTATCGATTGTTTTATCTGTAGATTCAATTTTTAAAACCTCCATCATTTTTTCTGCAATTCTTTCGATTAAAGTTACCGTAACTGAATTTCCAATTTGTTTATATTTATGGCTGTCTGCTAATTCATCTGGAAAGATAAAATTTTCAGGAAATCCTTGAAATCTTGAACATTCTTTCGGCGTTAGTTTTCTGATTCCAAAATCATCTCGGATAATCGGCACATTATGTCCGCCTGTTCCCATATTTGCCGTTAAGGTCGGACACGCATTGCTTTTGTTTTCGCGGACGTAAGTCCTACGCCATTGATAAATCGTATCTTTGCTTCTAACTTCCTCATTTAATTTTTCATAATATTGGTGTGTCGGCTGATAGTAGTATTTTGCAGGTTTTTCATCTTTATCAAGTAGATTATGGATTGTAGCTGTTAATTCGAGCTTGTCGGGAAATTTGAATTCGTCATAATTTTTCACTTTTTCTCTGTTAAAGCCGGCAA
>JBGTRS010000098.1:0-11723 GCA_041940665.1 Pyrinomonadaceae bacterium
CATAATCCGCAAAAAGGGCTTTGACGACATCCCGACCGATGACAGCGATGTTTCGGCGTTCGCTCAAATCGGTGTCGGTAACAAAGCGGCCTTCGCCGACAAATTGCGAAAGCGTAAAATCATATTCCGGCGTGACGCCAAGGATGATCGGCGTTTCGGTTTGTTTTTCTTTGAAACGCACGGTTTCCGAAAGTTTCCGTTCAAACGGTGCGACTCCGGCGACCGATGTTGCTTCCTGGCGGATCGCTTCGGCATCTTCGATGGTCAATTCCTTTCGCTGAATCTCTTCCTGAGTTTTTTGCGGCGAAAAACTCGGATCGAATTTGTTGACAAAGATCGTATTCGAACCTAACGATTCGATCTGTTCGGCAAATGTCTTATTTAACCCCTGAATAATTGAAACCATCGAAAGTACGGTCAGAACTCCGACCGTTACGCCCAGTATTGTTAAAATCGAACGCAGTTTATTAGCCCGCAAGGTTGCGAGTGCCATCAAAGCCGATTCTTTTAATGAATCAAAATTCATTGCATTCTTTCCAATATAAAAAGATCATTCATTCCGCATTGCATCAATCGGACTTAACTTCGATGCCCGCCAGGCCGGATAGAGACCGCTGATAATCCCGACGATAAACGAAACCGTGACGCCTAAGATCGCCGACTGCGGCGAGATGGCGAGCGGAAAACCCAAGGCAACCGAAAGCAAATACGCCAAACCGTAACCGGTTAAAATGCCGATAACTCCGCCGACCAATGTGACCGTCACCGCTTCGATCAAAAATTGCAGTAAAATATCCTTTTGTCTTGCTCCGACGGCTTTTCTGAGGCCGATCTCTTTGGTTCTTTCCGTGACCGAAACGAGCATTATGTTCATCACGACGATGCCGCCGACGACCAGAGAAATAATTGCGACGCCGAATGTCGCGAAATAAATACCGGATGTGGCGTTCTGATAAATTCCGATAAAAGCATCCTGCGAATCGATCGAAAACCCGTCGTCATCATCCGAAAATGACTTTTTACGGCGGTTTCGCATGATTGTCCGCACTTCGTCTTTGGCAAATTCAAATTGATTCGAGCTTTCGACCTGCACGTGTATGACGATCGAATCTCTTGCTCCGAACATTTTTTGTCCGGCTTCAAACGGGATATATACGAAATTATCCCGCGAAAACCCTAAAACTTTTCCGAATGGATCGGCGACCGCCTGGATCGTGTAGGGAACTCCGTCCACCTTGATTTCTTTGCCGAGAACCCTGTCGGCCGACATACCTTCAAAAAGATTTTCGATAATATCTGTGCCGATTACGCAGACATTTCGGCCGGATTTTCCTTCCTGTTCCGTCCAAAGCCGTCCGGTTTGCAAGGTTACGTTTTCGATGTCAAACATTTCCAGTGAAAGCCCGCGAACTGAAACGTTTTCAGCCCGTTTTTCGCCGGATTTGACCAGGCTCGCTCCGTTGATCGCCATTCCGACCCGCCAGCATCTGTCGCAAAGTCTTTGGATCGCTTCAGCATCTTGTTTGTCAACGTCTTTGCGTTTGTTGAACTTGATAAAATCTTCGCGGGAAGTGATCACCAGCGGTCGTTTTGAAACGCTGAACGCGGTTGAACCCTGTGCCGAAAAAGCGTCGGCCACGGTCGTATCGAGACCGTTGATAATCGTGACGACCGCTATCACCGAAGTTACGCCGACGATGATTCCCAAAAGTGTCAGAAAAGTGCGGAGTTTGTTGCTTCGCAAACTTCTTAAAGCAAGCCGCAAATTTTCCAAAATCAACGTAACTGAAGGAATCAAAGCCATCGTTACATTTTATACGGTATGAATTGTTGAAGGGTTATGTTTTTTGATCCGATCTTTTGAAAAGTTGCCAAAGGCTGGCAAAATGGGCGAAGTAAACTATCGGGACGATTATTGCCGGAAGCCAGATATAGGGGAAATATAAAACCGCCCGGTTAGGCTGGTCTAAACCGAATTGCTGAAAAGAGGTCGGCAGTGAAAGAATTGCGGTTGCCACGATGTTCGTGACCAGAATTAAACAAACTATATTCCAAACGATCAAAAGCGGACGGTTAGTTTTATTTTCCCGGAATGCCAGCCAATAAACGACCGGGGCTGTGATGCCCGCCAGGATGTCGAAATTTCTGCCTTCAAAAGTCATAATTTCGGGAATCGCACCGTTTTGAAAAAGCCACCAGAGAACGATCTCAACGGGAATTCTGATGATATGCAAAAGCGTTAAAATCTGAAGGGGAAGTTTTTCGATAAAGTTTTCGCGGTAAAAGATAAACAGAAAACCGATAAATAGAAGTGCCGGAACAGGTGCAAACATAAATCGCGGCGGAAATCCTTCTATGTTCAAATAAAAACCGCCGAGAGCTAGCATTGCCGTAAACAATAGCCAGAAAGCGATTACGGTAATAACGATCTTGGCGGGAATCGTTTCAAAAACGGTTTGTTTGATGGCGTAGAAAAGAAAACCGATGGTGAGGAAAGTGGTTAAAATAAAAGTAACTGAAACATATCCGGGAATATTTTCCATTATTTTGTTCGTTCGTCAGTTTCAATTTCGCCATCTCGGATGGTAATTATGCGATGAGCTCTTTCGGCAACCTCCAATTCGTGCGTAACGACGATGATCGTATTGCCGTCAGCGTGAAGTTTTTCAAAAAGAGTCATAATTTCCGCACTGGTATGGGTGTCCAAAGCTCCGGTCGGCTCGTCCGCCAGAAGGATCGAAGGATCATTGACCAAAGCCCTCGCGATCGCCACACGCTGTCGCTGACCGCCGGAAAGTTCATTCGGTTTATGCGTAATGCGGTCGCCGAGTTCGACGGAATTTAATGCCTGAACGGCTTTTTCGTGGCGTTCGCTCGAACTGATTCCGGCGTAAATAAGCGGTAGTTCGACGTTGTGAAGTGCCGTGGCTCTCGATAAAAGATTGAAGGTTTGAAAAACAAAACCGATCTCTTTATTACGGATGCGGGCGAGTTCATCGTCGGTCATTTCCGCCACCTGCTCGCCGTTGATCCAGTATTTTCCTTTGGTCGGCGAATCGAGACAGCCGATCAGATTCATCAAAGTTGATTTTCCCGAACCCGACGGTCCGATGATCGCCAGATACTCGCCGCGGCGGACGTCGAACGAAACTTCCCTCAAAGCATGCAATTGTTCGCTTCCCATTTTGTATGTTTTCCAAATTCCACGCATTTTTATAAGCGAGTTATAAGGATGGGAAATCTCTTCGTCAAAATCGGTTTCTTCGATCGTCTCAATTGATTTATGTTCTATGTCCATTATGATCTGTTATTGTTATCGCCTTCTTTTTTAGTCTGTTTTTTGACGGCATCGCCTTCTTTCAACGTATTCAGGATCCGGCTCGGACCGGTGATCACCTCCTGCCCGGCTTTCAAACCACTCGTAATTTGGATATCCGACTCGCCCGTGATCCCGGTTGTAATTTCGATGAATTTGACCTTGCCGCTTTCCAAAACATAAACACCTTTAATCGTTTTTTCTTCTTTTTCATTATCCGGTTTCGGGGCTTCGCCGTTGGCGTTCGTGTCTTTGTCTTCATCTGGTTTTTTCTCGATAACGGCTTGGATCGGAACGGCAACGACTTCTTTTTTTACGTCAGTTGTAATAACGGCGGTTGCCGACATTCCGGGACGCAAGCCTTCCCGAATCGCGTCGGGAACATCTTTGAGTTCGATGACAACCTTGAATTCCTTTGCTTCCTGAACATTGATGTTGGTCGAAAGTCCACCGGAAGTCTGTGATTTACCGACTGCCAGAGGCGTTTTTTGGCTGACTTCGCCGATAATTTCCTGTTCGCCGAAGGCATCAACTTTTACTTTAGCCGGCTGACCGACGGCAACTTTGTCAATTTCCGTTTCGTCCACCTTTACTTCAACATTGACCGTTGACATATCGGCGATCGTCAAAAGCGGAGTTGAAGAAAGGTTCGCGGTAGCGAATTGTCCGACCTTCGAAGGAATGTCGGCTATAACTCCGGCAATCGGTGCGACCTGTAAAGTTTTATCGCGTTGGCTTCTTTGACCGCGTAAAACCGCCGCCTGTTGATTGGCTCTCGATTCGGAGGCATTGGCCCCGTAGGAAGCCGTATTGACAGCCCGGCGGGCATCCTGAACGGCAACGCCCTGTTGTCTGGCTCTGGCTCTCGCTTCATTAACCCGGGCTTGGGCTTCTTTGACGCGGTTTTGGGCTTCCTTGACGGCTATATTTTGGGCTTGAAGTCTGGCCTCGGCATTTCTCAACGCTACCTTTGCTGTTTCGACCGTATCTTTTGCCTGATCGTATTGAAGCCGGGAAGCAACACCGCTTTCGAGAAGTTCTTCGGTTCTTTTGAACTCACGATTGGCAGCGTTTAATTCCACTTTTGTTCTGTCAACTTCGGTTTGTGAAGCAACCGCTTGCTGACGGGCTTGGTTAACGCTTTCGTTAGCCGTGGCGACTTGCTGTAACGCCGTCGAAACAGCCGCGTCCTGAGCGATCAATCCTTGTTGGGCCTGGGACAGCTGATTTTGTGCGGCGTTGACCTGCGAACGGCTGGATTGCACGTCATCCCGGGCGGCTTCAAATGCGGCGACCTGGGCATCGGTGCTGGATTGAAGTTGGTCGGGATCGAGCCGGACAAGCTGTTCACCTTTCTCGACCTTCTGACCTTCCTGAACGAAAATTTCTTCGATTCTGCCCTGGACTTCGCTGGTTAGATTGATGAATTGAATCGGTCTGATCTCGCCCGGTGCGGTTACGGTCGAACGCAGTTCCGGCTGAATATCAATTTTGACAACCGTAACTTCCGGTGCATCGGAGCGGGTTGCCAGCAAACCGACCACGACCGAAATTAATAAAAGTGAAAAAATACCGATTCCGATAAAAATTTTTGATTTTCGGCTAAGTGCCATCTTATCTTCTTTCCCCTTAAAAATTATATTAATAATTTGTGTTTTAAGATTTAAACGCAAATAAAATAAATGTGTTGCGTCTTCAAAAGTGTTACGCCAATTAGTTACGACGAAAAATATAAAAGTGTTTCAAAAAGAAATTTTAAATTTTAGAAAAATTTTAAAGAGTTAAGATTACTAAATTTTACAGCTAAATTCTTTATAATGATACAAATCTATCTTTGACATTTACGAACAAGCAATTACAAGTTAAAATACCATTGCAATTTTTTAGAAAATATCAGAAAACGCAAGGTGATAAAAAATGATAAAATGCCAAGCCTGCGGAACGCAAAATTTGGACAGTTCACAATATTGTGATGAATGCGGGGATTCGTTGCAAAAATACAAAGCCCCCGAAGCGTCGAATGCATTTGAAAATGAATCTCCGAATGCCGGTGCCAATAGTGAAGAAGTTCCCGTATTTCAATCGGCAAGTGTTACATCCGTTGGTGTTCCGCCCGTTGTTGAAGAAAATATTGAAAATGAAGAAGAAACAAAAGTGGTAAACAGGGGTTTTGACGATGAGTCAGATCAGCGAAAAACATCCATTCAAAACGTTGACGAAATGTTACCCGATAATTCTCCGAAAGGAGTTCACGCCAAATTGATAATCGAACGCGGACAAGCGATCGGAACGGAGTTTTTGCTCGCGTCGGAAGAATCAAATATCGGACGGTGGGATGCCGATAATGGCGTTTTTCCCGATGTGGATTTGGATGCACACGACCCGGAAGCCAAAGTTTCAAGAAAACACGCCCGAATTTTGGTAAGAAACGGTCAGTATTTTCTGGAGGATTTAGGTTCGACCAACGGAACATTTATAAATCGCGGACGGCGGTTGATCCCGGGAAGTCCGCACGTCTTAAATGACGGCGATGAGATCATCGTCGGTAAGACCTTTTTAAGATTTCAAATTATTCATTAAAATGATTATTTATCTTTGATTCCGGATTTATCAAAGATAAAAACCCCTTGTCAAAATATAATTTAACAGAAGAAAGAAAAACAATGGTTTATTGTCACGAATGCGGTGAAGAAATTGCGGAAATTGATACGTTTTGTCCGTTTTGCGGGATCTCCCTGCAACCTGTCGCGGTTGCCGGGGACGATGAATCTTCCGAAGAATCATCGGAGAATGAAACTCCGGGTGTAGTCAGGTTCGAAGATTCTCAGGTTGAGTTAACAGCGGATCAGTTAAACGATGATTCGACGCAAGAAGAGGAAATTGATATGTCCGAAACGGTCGTTGTTGATTCGGGCAGTTTGATCGAAAAAGAAGAAATTCAGGAAGAAAGTGAATATATTGATATTTCAGCCTTAAAAGATGAGGCGGAAGAAACAGACTCGGTTGGAACTTCTAATGAAGCTTCACAAGATTTGGATGTTTCAAGCGGTCAGGATGATATCGAAGATCTTTTGTCAGATGAAAAAGATGCGGTCCATGAAGAAACACCGAAAGCTGAACAGACTGAAGCCCAAGAAATGGAAAATTCGGAAAATGACCTAACGTCTTCCGCTACAGCCGTTCAGCAAAAAACGGAGGAAAGTGAAAAACTTTCTGAACCGGCTTCAAAACAGCCTGCAAAATCCACCGAACCAGCTCAAAAAAGTCCAGAAACTTCCGCGACGCCGATTGTTTCAACTTCGACTGAAACTGATGAGTTTGAAAGTAAAACATCATTTACTGAATCTGCCGATGATTCGGAAGCTGATGAAGCAGATTCCGCAATTGATTCAAAAGATGAGCATTTAGGATCCGATGAACCGATTTTGACGACCGAATCCTTAAAGGAAGGCGAAGCAGAAATATCCGCCGAAGATCGGACGGAAGCAACTGACTTACAAACTGAAGATGAAAATATAGTGACAGCTGAACAAGAATCCGGCGAAAGTGTAGATATTCCTGTTTCCGACCCGATGCCGGAAACTTCACAAAACGATATGCCGTCCCAGATTGATGAAAAGCCGCCGATCGAAGCTGAATCGGATCTTCCGGTTGAATCTGAACAAGCAGAACCGATTCCGGCGGTTATAGAAAATAAACCGGAAATACAGAATGAAGTTGAAGAAATCGCCGAACCGGAAGAACCGAGTTCTGAGACCACGCCGAATATTGGTGTCAGCGATACGGACGGAAGCAAAGCACCGAAATTAAAACCTTTGGATGAAGGGATTGTTTTGAACGGGCGATATGAGATCGTCCGGAAGATCGGCGGCGGCGGAATGGGAGCGGT
The DNA here is from genome assembly GCA_041940665.1 of Pyrinomonadaceae bacterium. Taxonomy (GTDB): domain Bacteria; phylum Acidobacteriota; class Blastocatellia; order Pyrinomonadales; family Pyrinomonadaceae; genus Aridibacter. The sequence continues at coordinate 7,206 of JBGTRS010000098.1, forward strand.
TTATCTTGCCAATGATAAAAATCTCGGCGGTGTTCTGCGGGCCGTTAAGGAAATGGTTCAGTCATATATCGAAGAAGCCCAGCAGGAAAAAGCGATCAACGATTTCAAACGCGAATCAATGCTCCTGACTTCGCTCGATCATCCTTCGATCCCGACGATTTACGATTATTTCTTTGACGATAAAGAGGGCAGATTCTACCTCGTTATGAAATATATTTCGGGCGGCGACCTGGCGGCCAGACTGCGTTCGGCACCGGAAGGAAAATTGGATGAATTGAACGTGACCGAATGGGCTGTGCAAATAACGGATGTTCTCGATTATCTGCACAGTAAAAATCCGCCGATCGTTTACCGGGATCTGAAACCGGCTAACATAATGATTGATGGAAATTCCAATCGCGTGATGCTCATTGATTTCGGAATCGCCCGTTGGATCAATAAAGAGGAAAAAGGCGTTACAGCGGTCGGCACGATGGGCTATGCTCCGCCGGAATTATTCAGCGGAAATGTCGAACCGAGTTCCGATATATACAGTCTCGGCTCGACAATGTTTCATCTTTTGACGGGTGCCGATCCGCAAAGCAACCCGCTTTTGATCTTTGATTTTCAGAAACATCCGCGTCCGCGGCAGATCAATTCGCAACTCTCCGATCAGATGGAACGAATCTTGATGAAGGCGGTTGAATACAATGCCGAAAAACGATTTCGCTCAGCGGCCGAAATGCGGAATGCTTTAAAAGAGCATCTTGAAAATCTGAAAGCCGGAAATGTTTCTTACGGTGTCACCAAATCGCCGATGTCCGTGGCACTTTCCGATCAGCCCGTATTTTGCGGATTCTGCGGTCAAAAAATTGTCGCAACCGATATGTTTTGTGCCTTTTGCGGGGCGAAACAACCGATGGCCCAACCCGGTGTTCATTCGGAAGAATATAATCTCGGAAAAGTTACCGCCAAACTCATCATCGAGGGAACGAGCGAGCTGGAATATCCGGCTTTTGAACTTGTCAAGAACGAAAATCTGGTCGGCCGGCGTGATCCGATGTCGAATATCTTTCCCGAAGTTGACCTGTCGAAATTTGATCCGCAGACAAAGATTTCGAGAAAACACGCCCGGATCAGACGCGAAGGCGATAAATTTGTTTTGGAAGATTTGGGTTCATCAAACGGAACTATCTTAAAACCGGCTTTGAAGGAAAAAATGCGGATCGCTCCGCATCAACCGCAGGTTTTGGAAAACGGAGATAAGATAATTTTGGGTGATACGACCTTACAGTTCGTGATCGGATAAGGGGAATAGAAATTTTGCAAAATACTATGAGTGCCAGACGCGAAAAGGTCGTTCCGGCTAAAAAGATTCAAACAAAACAGATCGTTGTCGGATTTGATGCCGAGAAACTAAAAGCCCCTTTTCTTTTAAGATGCGGTTCGCTACTTATTGATTACATACTGATCGTCAGCGTTCCGGCGATCAGCATTATACTCGGAAGATTTATGGGCTATGACGGCTCGAAACTTCTCAACAGCGAGATCAACAATTCGGGATGGCTGATAACGGTTTTGTTGGCCATGACGAATTTTATTATCTTCCCGATGTTCAGCGGCCAAAGCATCGGAAAAATGCTGACGGGGTTGCGGATTACAAACCTGGACGGAACGATGCCCGGTTTTAGTTCGTTATTGTTAAGGCATCTGATTGGCTATCCGATCACGTTGTTAACCGGAATGCTCGGATTTTTGCTTGCGGCTGTGAACAAGAACGGCCGGGCTTTGCACGACTTTTTAAGCGGAACAACCGTTGTTTACGGATATAAAAACATCAAGCAAAAAAACTTGGTGAGAAAAGGTGAAAAAGTAAAAAGCAAAAAGTAAAATTATCATAAAACACAGAATGGTTAACTTCAATTAACTTTAAATTTTATTTTTTTCTATTTGCTTGATTAAAATATGCCCCAATTAATTGTCAGGAATTCGGATAATACGACAGAAACATTTCCGATTTCGCGTCTTCGAACGACCATCGGACGGTCGGCGAGAAGCGATGTATGTATTCCCGATGCCTTTGCATCGAGGCTTCACGCCGAAATTCGTCAAGAAGGCGAAAGCTTTTGGTTGCAGGACTTGGGTTCCGCCAACGGAACTCGTTACAACGGAAGCGTTATCTCAAATCCGATTCCGATTCTTTCCGGCGGCGAAATTCAGATCGGTGAAACGACCATAATTTTTCAGGATGATAAAAAGGACGGCCTAAAAAATGCGACCCTCATTGCCGATAACACACAGGCTCTCGATCCTTCGATGACGATCTCTTTTTCACGTAAAAAAAATCCAACATCGGAAATTTTAGATTCACAATTTTCTTCCCGGAATGAATTGCTCGGTTTGATCAGCAAAGTCGGCGTTGCTCTTCTTTCATCGAGCGGTTTGGATGATACATTAAATCAAGTCGCCACACTTGTTTTTGAAGCGGTTCCGGCTGATCGGGTCGTGATTATGCTGCGGGACGAAAAACAGTCCGACGGAATGAAGATCGCCGTCGCCAGAGAACGCGGCAAAGACCAGCAACCCGAAGAAGTCCGCATCAGCCGAACGGTAATGGAAGAGGTGATGGTCAACGGTAAATCCGTGCTGACCGCCGATGCCCAACACGACCCGAAATTTGCCAGTCAAACCATGGCACTTCTCGGTGTGCGTTCGGTGATGGCCGTTCCCTTAAGCGTCAATGAAGCCGATGTTTTCGGGATAATTTATGCCGATTCGCCGACCTATGAACGGACGTTTACCGAAGAACATCTGAACATTTTAACAACGCTGGCCTCCGTCGCTTCGATTCGCGTCGAAAACGCGACCTTGACCGAAGCCAGAATCGAGCAGGAAAGACTCGAAAGGGAACTCGAACTGGCCGCCGAAATTCAGCACCGGTTTCAGCCTTCCGCCCCGCCGATTATGGAAGATTATGAATTGCAGGGAATTTCATTTGCCTGTTATGAGATCGGCGGTGATTATTATGACTTTATACCGAGACACGACGGCAGAATGCTGATCGCCCTCGGCGATGTTTCGGGCAAAGGAACGGCCGCGGCACTTTTGATGTCGAGCCTTCACGCGGCAATTCACGCCCAAACCGCCGCAAGAAGTTCTTTGATCGAAATGGTCAAATCGGTCAACGAATATCTGGCGTTCAATACGCCTTCCAACCGTTTTATAACCTTTTTTGTCGCCGAACTCGATCCGACCAACGGCGAGTTGAGATATATCAACGCTGGACATAATCCGCCATTGGTCGCGAGAATCAACGGTCGGGTTGATGAACTCGATTCCGGCGGTTTTCCCTTGGGAATTATGCCGAAAGCCGAGTTTGAACTGGGTAAAATCGAACTCAAAGAAGGTGAAAGTGTGATCGTCTTTTCGGACGGCGTTTCCGAAGCGGAAAACTCCGCCGGCGAAGAATTCGGGATGGAAAGATTTAAGGAAGTCGTTAAAAATAATTTTGAAAGATCGGCGGCCGGCTTGCGTGATAAGATCGAGTCGTCGGTTTCCGCATTTACCAAAAACGCACCTGCCAATGACGATATCACTCTCGTTATCGTGAAAAGAAGATAATTTTAATAATATAATTTCATTAATCTTAAAAAATAAAATATGTCATCAAGAATTGGCTTTCAACTTAACCTCTGTTCGCTGATTCATTAGTTACTTTCAACCTTCAAACCTTTATTTATAACTATCTGTCAAAAACATGTTTCATATATCTGATCGTGTCGTAATCTTGCGGAAAAAAATTTTGCAGGAAACAAGATAATGATAATGAAAAGAATCGGGACCTGGCTTGATATTCTGGGTACTTATGCATCCTGGGTTTGTGTCGCCCATTGCCTCTTATTACCTTTTTTGATCGGAATTATTCCTTTCTTTGGCTTGAGCTATATTTTGTCAGAATCAATTGAGTTATTTCTGATCGTCGTGACAGTTTTAATTGCACTTTCCAGTTTACTACCCGCATATCTCACCCAACATGGCAAACTGCGTTCGATCGTCCTCGCCCTTTCGGGAATTACACTGATCATTTTGACGTATATTCTTTTTGAAGAAAAAGCAAGTCGGAGAGAAAATTCACAAGAGCCGGTTCGTGGTGGAGAAGACAAGAAACGTGGTAATTGAGCAGATGACAGGACCGTTGCAGCGGGAATGAATCCTATGGACGTAAAACGAGGAATCGATTCCTCGATTACGCCCGTTATTCTCGAAGAGTTGAAAAAACAATTGAAGGAGATTAATTGACCGGAGGAGATTTTTTAGTTGATCGGATCTTTGATTCGAGACGCGATGGAAAAAGTGGGAAAGGACGGAAGTATTACGTTTTAGGAGGAGGGTGACGCTTCTCTGAACTCCAGAGTTTCGTGGGCCATCTTTAGTGTGTTATTGTTAATTTTTTTCAAAATATGGGAAACTGCTCAGGAATTTTCAGCGCTTGTAACAACGATCCAAGTTCAACCAATGCTGGTGAAGTCAAAGGAAACC
>JBGTRS010000099.1:0-4115 GCA_041940665.1 Pyrinomonadaceae bacterium
TGATGTGCACCGTTTCCGGCAAAGATCACCGATTCGCCCTTGACGTCCGATTCGAGTTTCGGCAAAACCCTGGCGTATTTTTTCGGATCAATTCGCGTATCGGCGGGCGGAAGTCGGGAATCATCGGCGGATGTGCGGATGGTGATAAATTCGTTCCCCGTTTTTTTCGGAAGTTTAAAGGCACCTTTGAAAGTTTTTCCGGCTTCGAGCAGGATCGTGTCGCCCGGTTTTGCCGTATCGAGAGCCTTTTGAAAACTCTGGCCTTCCCGCACAAAAATTTTATCGCCCTGAATTTCGGGAGCGGAAAGATATGTATCGCCGTAAGGTTTGGCGGAGTCGGCCACCGTTCGATGCAGAATATAAGCCGAACCGATGCCGAGCGGAACGAGCAGAAACAACGCCAAACCGATCAGCCAGAATCTTTTCCGCCGCTCTTTCACTTTCTGCCAATTCGGTTTTTCCAATCGTTTCATAGTTTTGTTTGGTAATTGGTAATTGGTTCAAAACCAAATCCAATTACCAATCACCAATTACTAATTACCAGTCACCAATCACCTTTTTCTGAACACAAACTCGTTACAGCCCAGACCGACACCGCCGGTTTTCAGTTTGGTCAGAGTGTAGCCTTTTGACTTGTAAAATTCAAAAATTTCGTCGGGCGTAGCTACTTCATACGGATAACCGCCGACCCAATCAATGATGTCATACCAGCGGTTCATCCCGCGTGAATTCGTGTAGGTTTTCCAGAAATTTATGTATTCAAAAGGTTTTAATCTGATGAGCGAACTTAAAAACCGTTTGCCTTCGTCGGGCAAGATCGCCAGGACGGCAAAAGGCGTTTTAAAAGGCCGCGGCAGACGGCAATAGGTTTTCTTGATCCAGTGCCAACGCTTTGCCTGACTGCCTGTGTCGTTGTAAATGGCGATAAACAGCGTTCCACCGTTTTTGACGGCCATATCAGCGTTATCCAGAGCCTCCCACATCTTTCCGGTGTGATGCAGAACGCCCCAGGAATAGACGATATCGAATTTACCCAAACTTTCGAGATATTCGCGGTCGAGTGCCGAACCTTGCTCGACCGTCCAATTCTCGTCATTCTCAAAAAACCGGCGTTTCAATTCCCTGGTGCATTCAAACGAATTTGAATCATAATCAAACGAAAAAACCTTTGCCCCGAGTCGTCTTGCCGCCAGCGAAAAAAGCCCGCTTCCCGAACCGATGTCCAAAAATGTCTTGCCTTCAAGGTTTTCAACCTCAAGCATTTCCCGCAAAGACTCTTCCGCTTTTAAGATGCGTTCTTCATTTAATAGTTCGAGAAAACGGCTCCAGTTTTTGCCGAACTCGAACCGTTCGCCTTTTTCGACTTCCAGAGAATGTTTTTGAGCAATTTCCTGCATTTCGATCGCTGTTGTGTTCATAGTGGATTCGTAACGCCGTCGTCCCGACGGCTGTCGTGAGTGCGTCCCGCACTCGCTTAAAGGTTGACAAAAAAGCTGAACTCTTATCTGTCCGCGAGACGCGAACAGGACAGCCGCCGAGACGGCGGCGTTACGTTAATAATACACCCAATAAACCGTTGATTTCACATATTCTCCCGCCACGTAATTCCAGCCGTTCGGCGAAAGCCACCAGGTTTGAGGCGGCGGCGTGTCTTCGCCCGGCGGGGCGGAAACGATGCCGATCTCGTATGAATTTCCCAGAACTTTTTCAAACGTCCAAAGCGTGCGTTTGGTGTGATACGCGGAAGTGACGAGTAAGATTGTTTTCCAATTTTCTTTTTTCGCCTTTTTCTGCAAATTTCTCGCTTCCCAGATCGTTCCCGAAACCTTTTCGTCCAAAATTTCGATGTCTCCGGCGGCAACTCCCTGAGCGATCAATTCCCGTTCGGCGAGATAGACGAACGGCGGATTTCTTTCCTCTTTTTTTGACCAACCGGCCAGTTCTCCGTCGTCGCTTAATAAAATTTTGCTCGAAATTCCCTGTTTATAAAGTCTCGCCGCTTCGTGCGTGCGTTCTTTATAAACTGATGAACCGCTCAAAACCAAAATCGCGTCCGCCTTTTCAAGGGGTTTTTCAGCGATCAGATTCGTCGCCAAAAAGGGAGCTAAAACAATCCATAAAAGAAAAAATGCAAAAAGAGAAATTAAAATTTTCAATTTCCGACTCATTATCTCCCTGTCTCCCCTTCTCCCTTTCTCCCGTTCTCAAAACTTCTCCCTTTCTCAATTATGACACGCAGTTCATCAACCTTCGCTTCCCAACTCTGACTGCGGATCGAATCGCTGATGATTTCCCTTTCAACCGGATTTTCCAACGCTTTTTCGATTTGTTCGATAAAATGACCGTGATCTCTGCCGACCGAACAATACTCTAAGATCCGCACTTCGGGAATGTCGGTGGAAACGACCGGCAAACCGGCCGCCAGATATTCCCGCACCTTCAGGGGATTGGCCGCTAAGGTCAGGTCATTGATGACGAACGGATTGAGTGCGACATCAAACCCTTTGCAATAGGCCGGCAAGGTTTCGTACGGTTTCCGGCCGAGAAAATAAACGTTTTCCAATTTGTCCAGAACTTTGACCTTTTCTTCCGCATCGACGGCGATCTTGCCGATCAGAACGATTGAACCGTCTTTGAAATGTCCGGCGATTTTTTTTATCAATTCATAATCAACCCAATCGGCCAGCAGTCCGTGAAAACCGATGACGGGTTTGGGCAGATCTTTTATTTCATCGGGAACTACAGTTTGCTCATCGAGCGACTTTCTAAAATGCCGCCAATCCGTGCCGTGCCGGATGATAAAGGTGTTTTCGTTAAATTTTTTCTTGTCGTCAAAAAGTTTTTCCGCCGAAACGATGACGAGATCGGATTTGCGGAAAAGGTCTTCCTCGATCTCCTTTAAACCGTTCGCAACACCCGTAAATTCGGTGTAATCGTCAACGCAGTAATAGATTATTCCGCTTTCATCGAGTTTTCCGGCAAGCAACCCCGCGGCGGGATTAAAGACCATATTGAGCGGCTTTTCAAACCTCAGTTTCCGCATCGCTTTTTTCACTTGTGAAAGCAAAAACCTTTGATTGAAACGGCGGACAAAAGAACTTCCATAAGTCGGAATCGCCAACGGATTCAAGACAAAGATATTCGGTTCTACTTCCTTAACGGGTTCGGTAAATCTTTTGAGCTTTGAAAAAATTCTTCTGACATCCTGCGTCGAAGCCGTCGGCATACGGTTGGCGATGGCGTTGATCCAGAGGATGCGGTTATCTTTTGAAAGCACCCGCATCAAATGGGTTTTCGAAAGCGGATCGCCCGTCCAATCGTGTGAAAAACAAAGAATGTCTTTTCCGTTTAACATTTTTTTTATTTTTTAACGCCAAGCCGCCAGGTAGCAAAGACGCAAAGGAGTTTTCATTATTTTCTACATTTTACTCTTTAAAGGTTATTTTGAAATTCTTATCAACTGACAACCCCTAAAATAATCTTTGCGTCTTTGCCTCTTGGCGGCTTGGCGTTAAAAATCCTTTTATCTTATTTCTTCCCGGCAATATTTTTGAGTTTCGATTTTACCGACGGCGGCAGATTCCGGTAAGTTTTCAAACCGAAATTTATAATATTTTCCTTAACATTATGAACATGCAGAAAACTCATATCCATTTTATACCGCCGCGTCTGCACGAGTTCGCCGCCGAACCGCCGCAGGAAAAGATGCGAGCCGCCCATCGAATAATGCGTAAAACCGGCTTCGCACGCCCATTCGATCGAACGCCAGCCGATCAGATCGTTCGGGCGGAGTTTCTGATATTCGATCAAAGAATTGTTCGCCGCATATTCGATAACGCCGCCCTGGCAAAAACGGTAAAAACTTCCGGCAATGACTTTTCCTTCAAATTTGGCGATCAAAGTTTTGCGGTAATCCTTTTGCGAATGAGCGAATCTGAATTCCTCAAACGTATCGGCGGGATTGTCCTTGCGGTGATTCCAACCGAGATGAATCGCATATAATTCCTTTAATTCTTCATCCGTTTCCAGAGTTTTGACTTCCAGCTCGTTTTTTCTCATCGCCTTGCGGAGTTCGTTGCGGCGGGTTTGCGAAAAATCCTTGAAAAGTTCGTCGG
>JBGTRS010000099.1:4125-11719 GCA_041940665.1 Pyrinomonadaceae bacterium
ATTTTATAAGTGCTATTTCTCTTATTGTAAACCTTCATATAATTTCCTTTTCCCTTCTTCTTAAAGATCTTTTTTAAGATTTCTAGCCTTTATCTCCTGAATCACTGATTCCAAGTGTAAAATTCGATGAACTGCAAAGATCTTCCGCCGTGCTCTTTCATTCCTTCGAACAGAGCGAGAGCCGTTTCCCCTAAGTCCGCATCGTCACGAAAAGCCGTCTGCGGACGCACGGGCATTCCCGATTTTATCCGCTTACCGTTAAATACGCCCGTCAGAACGCCCGTGATCGCGTCATCTTTATCGAACGCGAGAACCGCAAATCTTTCGCCGCCGCGGATGAACGGATCGACCATAAAGTTCGGGGTCGTGTAGTGAGTCGGCATCGAGGCATTTTCCAAAAACTCATTCCATTTGTGAGTTAATTCAGCGTCGGGTTTTTCTTTTACGATTTTCCACTTCATATCTCTTTTATAAAGTCCGATTAAGAACCAATTTTTACCTTTTCGCCGTCAATTGTCTGTCTTTGCCAGATCTCGAAGTTTAACAGAAACCAGAGTCTTTCGCTGTGGTTTTCGCCGCGGAAATGTTCTCCGGCGAGTTTTCGGACAAAATCCGCATTAAAAATTCCGCGGGAAAGAGTCCTTTCGCTCAAGACGAATTCTTCAACCAGATGCTTGAATTCACCCTTGAGCCACGAGCCGACCGGCACGGGAAAACCCATCTTCTCACGCGATAAAATTGCGGGCGGCAAAATTCCCTTCATCGCTTCCCGCAAAATCCATTTCGTATCGCGTCCGCGAAGTTTGAGATCGAGCGGCATCCGGGCCGTAAATTCGACGAGTTCGTGGTCGAGAAAAGGCACCCTTGATTCGATCGAGGCGGCCATGGACATCTGATCCTGCTTCATCAAGAGTTCGTGCAAGTAAGTTTTGGTATCAACATAGAGCAGTTTATCGAGCAACTCTTCGGCATTTTCTTTTTCAAACCAAAATTGCAAAAGCTTATACGGATTCGCGTCCGTGATCCTCGCCTTCGTTTCGTCCGACAAAAGTTCGTTCTGCATCTTTTTGCCGAAGATCGCAAAATTATCGAAATACAAACTTTCGACATCCGCTTTCAGAGTTAAAAACGTGCGGTTCAGTTTCCGGTTGAATTTGTTGGGCAGAGTCGAAACGCCCGTCTTGACGGCATTCCGCACAAACGACGGCGTATAACTTTCGTATTTTTTTCCGTATTCGAGCAGTTTCAGAGCCTTGTAATATCTTGCGTAACCCGCCAGCATTTCGTCGCTGCCTTCGCCCGTGAGGACGACTTTGACGTGTTTTCGGGCGAGTTCGGAAACAAAATAAAGCGGAACGGACGCGATAAAACCGAGCGGTTCATCTTCGTGCCGGATGAGATCGGGCAGTTTTGCAAAAAATTCCTGCGGCGTAATCGTAACTTCGTGATGCTCCGTTTTGAATTTTTCCGAAACCAGACGGGCATACCGGAATTCATTTGCTTCGCGTTCTTTAAATCCGACCGAAAAGGTCTTGATCGGATCCTTTACCATGTCCGCCATCATCGCGGCAATGGCCGAAGAATCGATCCCGCCCGACAAGAACATTCCCAGAGGCACGTCCGCCATCAGGCGAAGCCGGACGGATTCCCTGAATTTTTCGAGCCAGCTCTCGACAAATTCCGCGTCGGAAATTTCTTCGAGTTTCGGCTCGTATTCGAGATTCCAGTATTTTTTGATCGCGATTTGGCCATCCTTCCAAACCAGAAAATGCCCCGGCATCAGACGCCTGACGCCCTTGTAAAGCGTTTCGTCATACGAAGTTCCGTGATTGGCCAGTTGGTCGGGCAAAACATTGAAATTTAATTCGGGCCGAACGGCTCCGGCTTCGAGCAGAGATTTTATTTCGGACGCGAAAAACAGATTTCCGTCCGCATCGTGAACATAATAGAGCGGTTTGATGCCGAGACGGTCGCGGGCGATAAAAAGTTCGCCTTTTTTTTCATCCCAGATTGCAAAGGCAAACATCCCGCGTAATTTTTCAACACAGCTGACGCCGAATTCTTCATACAGATAAATGATCGCTTCCGTGTCGCAGGTCGTTTGGTATTTGTAGCCTTTTGCTTCGAGTTCCTCACGGTAATCGGCGTGATTGTAAATTTCGCCGTTATAGACGATGGCGACAGATTTATCCGAGTTAAACATCGGCTGATGTCCGTGAGCAACATCAACGATGCTCAGGCGGCGATGTCCGAGACCGATGTTCGCTTTGATAAAAACGCCGCAGTCATCGGGACCGCGATGAGTTATCACATCCCGCATCGCCCACAAAACCCGTTCGTCAATCTGGCGACCGCTTCGGGTTGAAAATGCTATTCCGTTTATTCCGCACATAATTGGGTAAGATATTAGATGTTGGATGTTAGATTTCAGAATTTACTAAAATCTAACATCCAACATCTAACATCTTCTTCACAAATGTATTCTCTGCCTGAAATTCTCAAACCCGCTGACGCTTTGGGCAAAGTTGGCGATGTTCGGGTTGGCGTCAACTCTTTTGAGAAGAAACGGGTTTGAACGCCCGTTGTTAAAACCGTATTCGGTCGTCACCGCCGTTTTATAACCAGCGTTCATTACTGCCTTCTGAACATTTTCATCGAGCGAACCGTTCGGGTAACAAAAATGTTCGACCCGTCGTTCCAGAATTTTTTCGAGTCTTGCTCTCGCCTGCGTCAGTTCATACACGAGCTGAATTTCGTCCACATTCGGCAAGATCGGATGCGTTACCGTGTGCGATTCAATGCTCATAACGCTTTTGTCCATTTCCCTCGCCTGTTCCCAGGTTACGGGAGCAAATTCTCTCGTCGGTCTTTTGGGAATTGCGACCTCGAGACTTTCGGCGATTTCCCGGATGCGAAAGAATTTTTCGTTTTCCGGCAGTTTTTTCAAGATCGCATTGACCTGCCCGGCGACTTCCAGTTTTTGCCGGTCGTCTTCCAATTCCGCTTCGACCTTTTGGCCGTTCGGATGCTCGTAAGAAAAATATCCGGCATCGCTTGTTAAAAGCAAGTAACGCAAAAGATCGGTCCAAAGCCAAATCTTGCCGTCAAGAAAATCCGTAATGACATAGAGCGTTGCGGGCATTTTGTATTTTTTCAAAAGCGGAAAAGCAATGTCGTATGAATCCGCGTAACCGTCGTCGATCGTGATGACGGTCGGATTTTTCGGCAAGCGTTCATTTTTTGCTTTCGCTTCGATCAATTCATCCAAACTCAAAACCGTGTTGTGTCTGACCAGATAGGCGAGATGGTTTTCAAACTCGTCTTTGGAAATCTTTTGAGGATGTTCGGTCTCGGAAAAACGGTGATACATCAAGATCAGAACCTTCCGGCGGTTGAATTCGTGAAACGGTGCGAATCCGCCGAAGGTGTAGATTGTTTTTAGTATCTGTTTTTTCACGGTTTATCGTAATTCGTTATACGTAATACGTAATTCGTTTTGAAAAATGTTTCTTACGCGAACGTATTGCGTATCGCGTATTGCGTGTTGCGTCTTTCTCGCAAGATTTTTACCAACTCATCTTTCTCGCGTTTTGTCGGCAGACGGTAACGCTTGCCGATGCTCGTATCCTGTTTCGTTCGTTTTTCCGTCCCGCGGGCGATCTGCTCGACCGCTTCCGCCATCAGGTTTGCCGAGGGCTCTTTCAAAGAAGCCCGAAAATCGCTTAAAAATCTCTCATAGTTTAAGCCGTATTGTTCAAAATCATACCGGAGCGGGAGAGTTTTCTGCATAATTATATCGCCCGTATCAACTTTCGGAGCGACAAAATGAACCGTGATGCCGATCTCTTTTTCGCCGTTGAAAAGTTCCCAGAAAACGGTCGGCCCGCCGCGGTAGAGCGGTGCTAAGCCCTGATGGATATTGATCGAACCGAGCCGCGGAATTTCAAAGACGCTTTTTTTGATGATGTTCGTGCCGTATAAAATCCCGAGGTCGGCATTCAGATTCCGCAAAGTTTCTTTCGTTTCTTCCGCGTGATAATTTTCAACGTGAAAAAGCGGAATATTCAGGCTTTCGGCGGTTTCATCAAGCTCCTTTTGTTTTTCCTGCACCACTTTTAATTCTTCCGCTCCTTCCGTTTTTCCGCCGAAAAATCTGGCCGAAAACTTTTTGAAGGTTTCAAAGTAACCGTCATATCTGATCGAACGCTTTAATTTTTCCTTGAAGGTGCGATTCGGCTCGCGTGCCATTTCAACAAATACGCCCGCGATCTCAACCGAATCGCTTTTGGATAAAATTTCCAGAAGCTTTTCTGACCCGCCGTGGGTTAAGATAAAAACTTTTAGCTTTTCTTTTGGCATTTTTATTTGAAAAGAAACGAATTTGGAAAAATCAAGTCAAATACCTATAGTTGCGGCGAAACGCCTACACCATAGGCTATAATGTTTGTCGTCTTTGGCGACTTTCGACTAAGCCTTTTGCATCTCTACACAAAACTTCTTCGTAAAGTTCGACGACCTCGCGGATATTTTGCCAGCCGTCTTCTTTCGATATTCTGGGCTTTTCCGTTCGTCCGAATTCCTCATCAATCGCTTTCGCCAAAGCGTCAATATCCCGCATCGCAATTAAATGAACGCCGCCGGGACGCATTCCGTTATCGGTTGCAATGACGGGCGTTCCCAAAAACAAAGCCTCGCGGACGGAAATCGCATCGCCGTCGAAAACCGTCGTCCGGAGCATCAGATCGGCTCGTTCGACGAGGTGCAGAACGACCTCTCGATCCGTATCGCCGGCGAGCAAGATATGTTCGGCGTAAGGTTTGGAAGCGATGAGGTCTTCTAAACTTTCGTGCAAAGAACCCGAACCGATAATCACTAAGCCCGTGTTCGGATGTTTCTTCAAAACCCTTTCCAAAACCTCGATCTGCTGAGGCAGATCGTAATCCGTTTCGAGAAGTCCGACCGTGATTAAGATTTTTTCGTGTTTTTCCCAAAATCTTTCAAACTTTTCGGGAATTTCAACCCCCGCTTTCGGACGGCTCAAAGCAAACGGATAGATAAATTTTATCCGTTCGCTTTTGACCCCGAATTTTTCAAACATCCCGACCATCAAACGGTTGACGACGATTATTTTATCAAACCGGCGAAACGCGAATCCGCGTAAATTCCGGGGACTGGCGTTTTGTCCCGCTTCGGAAACCGTGTAGCCGCCGGAATGAAAGGTCATTATTGATTTTCCTTTTGCAAACGTTCCGCAGATGAGGATAAGCAGTTTAACCCGAAGCGGCAAACCGCCGCCGATGTGCAGGTGCAAAATATCGTATTTCAAAGTTAGGATAAGTTTGAGAAGTTCAAACGGAGTCCGCGGATGATAGACGTTTTTTTCATCACCGATCTTTTCCGCTTTGGTGATGGAAATGATCGTTGATTGATGCCCGTTTTTCAGAAGCTCGTCCTGAATCGCCAGCATATTTGTCTGCACTCCGCCACGCGGCGGCGGATACGGCCCGAGCTGTAAAATATGCATCTTCATGAAAAGTTCAAGGTTCAAAGTTCAGAGTTCAAGGTTAGTTTAGTATTAACTCTAAACTCTGAACCTTGAACTCCGAACACTTAGACTCCATTTTCCAAAATACCTGCCAGATCAATATCGATCGGCGTTCCGCGTCTGGCGGACTCGATCATCAGAAGGCAAACAATCGTCGCTCTCGCACCGTCGAAAACGGAAACCGCCGTATTTCTTCCCTGCTTGATATCTTCGATAAAAGTCTGCATCTGCAGATCGTAACCTTTCGCGGCAAACTTTCGGCTGCGGCGTTTTTCCTTTCCCTTTTTGATCGCGATGCGTTTAAAGTCCTCGCTTGAGACAACGACGCCGTTTGAAAAAACTTCGACGAGTTCGCCCTGTCCGGCCTCGCTTCCGACGGTCGTGTAGAGAAAATTTCCGATCGAACCGTCGGCAAATTTGAGGCTGGCGGCAATATTGTTGATGCCTAAGGGCTCTTCGTTTCCGATCGGCAAAGAATGAGCCGTCACGCTCACGGGTTCGGATTCCGTCAGCCAGTACATCAGATCAACAAAATGACAGCCTTCGCCGACGGTCGCCCCGCCGTAGCGGGGATCGCCGCCCCAGAAATTTCCTTTCATTCCGGGCGAACACATCCGCGTCGTGACGACCAACGGATTTGTTCTTCCGGCAAGTTCGCGTTTCATATCCAGATAAAAGGGAGCGAATCGGCGGTTGAAGCCGACACAAACTTGTTTTTGATTTTCTTTGACCGCTTTATAAATTTCGCGGCATTCTTCGATCGAAACGGCCATCGGTTTTTCAACGAAAACGTGCTTTCCGGCATTCAATGCGGCAACCGTCTCGCGGGCGTGATGATGCGAAGCGGACGAAATCAAAATGACATCAATATCCGCGTCACCCAGCATTTCTTCATAATCCGAGCAAGCGTAGTTTGCTCCGAACCGCAGAGCGTAGGATTTCCCCCGAGCCCCGCTCGAAGAATAGACGGCGTGCAGTTTCGCTCCCGAAATTTTATTTAATGCCGGCAGGTGTGACCATTTCGCCAGATTTCCGGCACCGATCAAACCGATGTTCAATTCGTCCTTGCTGACGGGTTTGACGTTCGGCATCTCCAATTTACGGACGGGTTTGTAAGCGTTCAAAACATCCGCCGCATCATTGACCGGATAACGAAGCAGAACGGCGAGGCTTTTCGCATCCGCATTCATAATCGTTTCGTAACCTTTGGCCGCGTCTTCGAGATCGAACTCGTGCGTGACGAGCGGTTTGACCTCCAATTTGCCAACCGACAAAAGCCGCAAAAACTCCTCCATATTGCGGTTTTCCGTCCAGCGGACAAAGGCAGGCGGATAATCAACGCCCTGTTTTTCATAGACCGGATCATAACTGCCCGGACCGTAAGCCCTCGCCATCAGTAATTTCAAATCTTTGACATACATCAGATCGCGGTTTAATTCCAACGGACAGGCTCCGACGACGACGATGCGTCCGCGTTCCCGGCACATCTTCGCCGCTTCCTGCACGGGCAACGGAGATTTTGAAGCGACCGCGACGATGACACAATCCGCACCGCGGCCGTCGGTTAACGCCTCGATTTCCGAAACGGCCTTTTCGCCCGCCGTTACGCCGAAATCCGCTCCCGTTTCTTGGGCAAGTTCGATGCGTTCCTTCATCAGATCGGACGCGATCACTATCCCGCCTTGAATTCGAACGAGTTGTGAAACAAGCTGTCCGACCAGACCCAACCCCATGACGACGACCGACTCGCCGACCTGAATCTCCGCCTGCCTAACGGCGTTCATGGCGATCGCCCCGAGCGTCGTAAAACAGGCATCTTCAAACGGCACGTTGTCGGGAACTCTCGCGATCAGATTGCGTCCGACATTGATCGTTTCGCCGTGTCCCGTGCCTTCGCCGCCGTAGGCGATGCGCGCCTCGGCGATCTTCTCGTAGCTGACCGAGTTGTCGGAATCGATGTCCTCCGGGCGGATGACGCCGGTCACCAGCAACTCACGCATCTCGAAATTCACCCGCACTTCCTGGCGGCCCATGATCACCAGATTGCCG
>JBGTRS010000100.1:0-11689 GCA_041940665.1 Pyrinomonadaceae bacterium
GGCACAAAAGCCAACCCGATGGCTTTCTTCAGATAGGGAGCGTGGCTTCCCGATGTAACATAACCGACCTTTTTATCATTGATATAAACGTCAAAATGGTCGCGGGCAATCCCGCGGTCTTTCATTTCAAAACCGACGAGTTTTCTTTCTAAACCCGCTTCTTTTTGTTCCTTTAAGGCGTCGCGACCGAGAAAATCGGTTTTCAGTTTACAGATCCAGCCCAAATTTGCTTCCAAAGGCGTGATTTCATCGCTGATCTCATTGCCGTAGAGCGACATTGCCGATTCCAGCCGCAAAGTGTTTCTCGCCGCCAGACCGCAGGGAAGAATACCTTCATCCTCACCGAAATTTCCGGCTTGAAGAAGATCGTTCCAGATTCTCTCGGCGTGTTCGGCGTCGGCATAAATTTCAAAACCGTCTTCGCCCGTGTAACCCGTCCGGGAAATAATCGCATCGACGCCGTCAAAAGTGCCGACCGTAAAATGATAATATTTGATACTGTCAAGATTCGTATCGGTAAATTGTTGAGCGATCTCGAGTGCTTTCGGGCCTTGGATGGCGATCTGACAATAGTCCGCACTCGCGTTTGTCAAAGTAACGGCTTCATCCCGGGTATGCGAATTGATCCAATCCCAATCCTTTTCGGTCGTCGCCGCATTGACGACGAGCAGAAGTTTGTCGTGAAAAAAACGATAGACCAGCAGATCGTCAACAACCGTTCCGTCCGCCTTTGTCAAAGCCGAATAATGGGCTTGACCGTCAACCAGTTTGGTCACATCATTGGTCGTCAAACGGTTAACGAATTTGATCGCATCTTCGCCTTCGACAAAAAACTCACCCATATGCGAAACGTCGAAAAGTCCGCAAAAATTTCTGGTCCGCAGATGTTCCGCAATCGTTCCGGCCTCGTATTGAACGGGCATATCCCAGCCGCCGAAATCTACCATTTTGCCGCCCAAATTCCGATGAACTTCATTTAACGGCGTTTTCTTCAAATTTGTGTCTGACATAATTTTTAAGAATTGCTTTAAAAAAAGAAACTATCACTCAAAACTAATCAGCGTCAAGAAGGCTTTGATTAGAATTTATTGACAAACAAATTTGTTCGACTTATTTCTAAAAACCGGAATCAAATTTTGGTTAAATCTTTTGCAAAATCAGATAAATCGAGTCATTTTCGACGAGTTCTTTGTATGTATCGATATTTACGATGGCAAAGCCGGAGGGTATCAATTCCTTTAATTCTTTGAAGTTGTATCGGTTGAAATGAAGATCATTGACTTTTCTTTTGGTATCGCCTTTCCAGAATGTATGAAAGACGAAGCCGTTCGGATGAAGAATTTTTATTTGATTTTTTAGCGAATTGACAAGATTCTTTTCGGATAAATGATGCAGAACCTTGTTGGAATAGATGCCGTCGAATTTTTCGGAAGTTTTCAGCGAGACGGCATCGAGCCGGATCAGGTTTGATGTATGCGGATTTTTTTGCCGGTAAATTTCAAGAAAAATTTTGGAAAAATCCGAACCGACGGCTTGAAAGGTTTCATTCAGTAAATCCAGATCTTTGCCCGAACCGATGCCGATCTCGAGGACTTTTGAACCGGGCGGAAGATATTTTTTTAGAATTTCGATTAAAGCCCGCCCGTCCAGACCTTCACGGGCGGCGATATATTCCAGAACGTCCGCTTTATTGTGATAGAAGTTTTTTTTCGTGTTCAAATACTCTTCGTGCGTTTCGCCAACTGTTTTTCATCAGGCCGGGCAATCTTGGCGGATGCTTCGATGATGTCGTTGCAGTGGCGGATCGAACTGTTTATCAAAGCGATCTCGCGGGCGTTCGTGTTGTTGACGGCCAATTTTTCCAGTCGCGGGATGATCAGTTTGGCACGGTCGGCAAGGATGTGCACGGCGAACGGGAAAAGATCGCTTTCGACATCGCGTTCGGCGACATCTTCGATCTTGCTGATCGCTTCGTCCAGAATTTTATCTATGTCGGACAGTAATTCGGCTTGTGTTCCCTTCGGCAACTCGCCCCAATTTTCTTCTTCCTTGGTTATTTTCTTTTTATTTTTTTCGTCTAAATTATCAGTTCCGCCGTTGATCACGATAAATCGTCTTTCGATCGCTTTCGCAAAAACAACTATCCGCATATCAATTTGCTGGACGTCGCGGACGATCTCGATCTCTTCAACGGTTAAATGGTCGCGTCGTTGAGCATTTGCGTCCTGGGCGGGAAAAATAAAACTGAAACTCAGAAATATCAATAGATAAAATAAATTTCCGGTATGAAAAACTTTCATAATTTTTATAAATTTCCTTCGGGGATAACAGTATCGTCAAAAAGAGGATTTAATGCCTTTGTTCGGGCATCGCGGACAAATTTCAGCATTGTCTTGAGATGATAACCGTATCGGTACGGCATTTCCCGGCGGATCAATTCAAGCCGCGGCATAAAATCCCGCAGATTCATTTCAAGCCGTTTGTAATTTTTATAGACGCCTTTGTCATTTTCATTGAATTTCAGGAATTTCATCGTGTCTATCAAAATTCCCTGAAAGACGCCGATCTGGTCTAAGGATTCCTGATAATTATTTTCCTTCAGGAGTTCCTCGGACTTTAAAATTCTTGCTTCCATCAGTTCGATGGCCAGTTTGGTGCGGCTCTTCATTTTTTGTTCACCGTCCAGCTTTTCGCGTTCTTCCTTCGAGACGATATTCAGAGGCGGCGGAACCAGATCATCCGGTCGGTCATCAATCTGCTCCTGAGCGAAGACGGGAAGGATCATAAAAGTAAAAAGTAAAAAGTAAAAAGTAAAAAGATTGATACGCTTAAACGGTAATATTCCTGATAATTTATTCGCAGAATAATCATTGAAAAATTGTTTATCTGAACATTGATTAAAGCTTTTTCCGTTTAACTTTTTCCTTTTTCCTTTGATCACTTTTCTCATTTTTTTCCTTTTCCATTTTTTATCTGGGTTTGCAGAGTCGGCAACCGCAGATTTACCTTTTCTATTTCCAACTTGAGCGAATCATCGGCGAGTCTTAAAAATTGCTGATAATTTGCCATCGCGTCCAAATATTCTTCCAAACGGTCGTGTGAGATTGCCAAAAAGTAATAGGCAACAGCCAGATCGGGCTGTTTTTTGATAATCCATTGATATTCATTTTTGGCTTCTCCAAATCTTTCGAGTTGAAAAAGAGCCGTGGCAAGGTTTGCTCTTATCGTATAATTTTCAGGCGAATTTTCCAAGAGTTTTTGGAATAAGCCGACCGCTTCGGTATATCTTTTTAATTTAACAAGTGCCGCTCCGAAACCGATGGCGTGATTGATCTCGGTCGGCTGTAGGGCAGAAGCCTTTTGGCAGTATTCAAGAGCCTTCTGCGGATTATCGGTTCTTGAAAGTATGCACAAATGACCTAGTATCGAAGGATTATCACCGTCTTTTTCGAGCATTTGCTCGAGCGATTCGACCGATAAGTTTTCATTATCCGTATATACACTCTTTAACTGAACGACTTCATCCGTCGGATTTTCGATCGCATCCAAAACTTTTATCGCTTCTGAAGTTTGTCCGTCGGCATAGAGCGAGCGGGCGTGGATCAATTTGGCGTTCAACGAATGCGGAAAAAGCTCGGATAATCTTTTTGCATTGTTGACCGCTCCTTTTGTATCTCCGCTTTTAATGGAGAGTTTGATTGATTCGGCGATGGCGAAGGAATTTTGAGCGTCAATATCCAACGCCCGTTTGATACTCGTTTTAGCGGCTTCCAGATCGCCCAGAGTTCTTTCAACGGCACCGCGGGAAGCCCACACGGAAGCGGGGATTTTTGATTTGGTCGTCAAATATTGAAGTTTGCCGAGCAGAGATTTTAATTCTTCCGCCGAAGCCCCGGTCTTTATTTTCAATTCCGTCAAAGCGATATAAGCCGGAAAGCTCATTTCATTTAAGCGGATGGCCTTTTCAAGTTGTTGTTCGGCTTCGACATATTCACCTTTTTGAACGAGCAAAGCACCAAGTTCGGCGATCGGCAGGGTCCAGTCGCGGCGGAGTTCGATCGCTCTGCGAAACGCCTTTTCCGCATCGGCTGTTTTTCCCAAACTTTGAAAGATCGAGCCGCGTTGAAATTCGGCTTCGGGAAATTCGGGCATCGCTTTGACGGCCTCGTCATATAACTTCAAAGCCTTTTCCAGATCGCCTTTCGAATGTGCGTCCTGAGCTTTATTAAAGAGTTCAAACGGATCTTCGGAAGATTGTTTCTGTTCGGAAGTCTCGTCGCCCTGGGTGAATTCATCATCTTCTGTGTCTTCCTGAGCAAAGCTGAGATTTACCGTGCATAGTAAAACGGTTAGCATCAAAAATGCGGAGAGTATAAATCTGCTTTTTATTAGGAACGATGCCATCGAAACAGAACCATTTTGTGAATAGATATGCTTTAAAATTTTCATAAGTTTAACACGGTTTTAAAAAAAACATCCATCAATTTGTTGAATATGTTTCTGGAAATTTTTTCAAGTCGGCCGTTTGCCTTGTAATGTGACACTAAGATAACATTTGCAGTTTGAAAGACCTTCGATTGATCATCTGATTGTTATTCTAAAAAAAATGTCTGCGAAATCTGCGAAACAAAAAATATCCGAAACAAAAATTGATACCGGGCAAAAAGAGCGAATGTTACGTTCTTTGATGCGGGAAATGAAAACGGTGTTGGTAGCTTATTCCGGCGGTGTGGACAGTGCCTATCTGGCCTTGATTGCCGCACAGGAACTGGGCAAAAACGCCTTGTGCATCACGGGAATTTCACCGAGCGTATCAAAAATTCAAAGAGAACAAGCCTTGAAAATTGCCGATGAATTTGATTTACGGCACGAATTGATCGAAACGGACGAAATAAACGATCCGAATTATCAGGCAAATCCTTCCAACCGGTGTTATTTCTGTAAATCTGAACTTTACGGAAAACTTGCCGAAATAGCTCGAGAAAGAGAAATTGAATTTATACTGGACGGTGCCAACGCCGATGATCAGAAAGACCATCGTCCGGGAAAGGTCGCGGCCCAAGAAAACGAAGTTCGCAGTCCACTGGCGGAAATCGGGTTTACCAAACAAGAGATTAGAGAAAGAAGCAGAAAATTGAACCTGGAAACCTGGGAAAAACCGGCAAGTCCGTGTCTGGCTTCCAGAATCCAGTACGGAATTCCCGTTTCGATCGAAAGATTAGGCAAAGTTGAAAAAGGTGAGGAAATTTTGCGAAATTTAGGATTTATCGAATTCAGGGTCAGAATTCACGATCAAATTGCCAGAATCGAAATTTCTCAAAATGAACTTGAAAATGTTTTGGATAAAAAAATAACGGATTTTATCGCCGCGGAATTCCGAAAAATCGGCTTTAAATATGTAACGCTTGATCTGCACGGCTTTCGAAGCGGAGCGTTAAACGAAGTTCTGTAAATAAAAACCCCGAAAAATATAAAAATAAGGAAGGAAATACAGTTAAATGGCTAATCCGATGGCTGATGAGATGCGTCGTTTTAAGGGAAGTGATGAGAAAAATCCCTTTGAAGCGATGAGCGAGAGATTTGACCGGGCGGCTCAATTACTCGAACTGGAACCCGATCTATACAATCTTCTGCGGGTTCCGAGCCGGGAAATAAAAATTTACATTCCGGTCAAAATGGATTCGGGCCGAATCGAAGTTTTCGAAGGTTTTCGCGTTCAGCATAATTTTGCACGCGGACCGGCGAAGGGCGGAATCCGTTTTGCCCCCGATGTAACGCTCGATGAGGTCAAGGCTCTGGCGGCCTGGATGACCTGGAAATGTGCGGTCGTCAATGTTCCATTCGGCGGCGGAAAAGGCGGCGTCATCTGTAATCCGTGGCAGATGTCGCTGGGCGAACTGGAGAGATTGACGCGACGCTATACGGCTTCACTTCTCGATTTTATCGGTCCCGATAAGGATGTGCCCGCTCCTGATATGAACACCAACGAGCAAACGATGGCCTGGATTATGGATACCTATTCGATGCACGCCCGACATACCGTCAACGCCGTCGTCACCGGAAAACCGATAGATCTTGGCGGCTCGCTCGGCAGAAAAGAGGCGACCGGGAGAGGCGTTTTATTTACGGTCAATGAAGCCATCAAACGTTTTAAATTAACGCCGCAGGAAACCGCGGTCGTTGTCCAAGGATCGGGAAATGTCGGCGGGATCGGTGCAAGTTTAATGTACGAAACGGGGTATAAGGTTATCGCAATTTCCGATATGCACGGCGGTTTATACAATCCAAAAGGGTTGGAAATTCCGAAAGTGTTGGAACATTTAAATAAAACCAAAAGGTTGGAAGGGTTTGATGGAGCCGATCACATCAAGAATAATGAATTGCTTGAACTCGAATGTGATGTGCTCGCACCTTGTGCGACGGAAAATCAGATAACATTTGAAAATGCCCACAAAATAAAATGTAAGATTCTGGCGGAAGGGGCAAACGGTCCGACGACACCGAGAGCCGATGCGGTTCTTTATCAAAACGGAGTTTTTGTGATTCCCGACATTTTGGCTAATGCCGGCGGGGTGACCGTTTCATACTTTGAATGGGTGCAGGACAGGATGGGCTATTTTTGGAGTGAAGATGAAGTAAACCATCGTTTGGAAGAGAAAATGGTGGCCAGTTTTAATGAACTCACCGATTTTTCCGAACAACACAAAGTTGATACTCGCACCGCGGCTTATATGTTGGCCATTGAGCGTGTCGCATATCATACGCGAATGCGTGGTATCTATGCTTAGCTAAAAAATTGCATTTATTTGAGTTAAATTGATAAAAATGCTTGATTTTCGTTTTAATCTAAAGTAAGGTTTTTATCGGGGATATGTTTTTATTAAATATAAGCAATCTTTGCTTTTTTCAATAATCCCTAATACAATTTGTAACAATTTGAATTGACTTTTACAGGTATAGTTAATATTTGAAAGAAATTTTTACTCAAAAAATGAGATATTTTCTATACTTGCAATAATTACGTAGCTTCTTGAAAAATCTTGTGGTATTATCTTTTTCTTAGTAAAGCTACTTTTTTTGAACTTTAAAATTTTAAATTTATATATTCGGCGGAGGAATGTGATGAAACTCGCTTATAAAGTGTTTTTTGTAACGCTTATAATAATGGCACTGGTATTTGCAGTGTCAGCTCAAACAAAAAGGCCTGAAAAGGACGATAGAAATATCGCACCGACTGTTGGTACAGGCGGTCCGGTTGGCGGTCCGACAGGTTTATTTACAGTTTATGACGGACAAACCTTGAGAAGAGGTGAGTTCACTTTTAGTGCGGCCTACAGTAATTTTGACCGCGATCCGGGAGACGTTGATCTTGTTGAAGTCCCCGTTAGTTTTCAAATTGGTTTAAGCGACCATCTGGAATTATTTTTTAATACGGATGCATACCGGGCGGTTAAAACCAATTCACCCAGAAATTTATCAAGTTTGTATTTACCGAATGCAGACTGTTTTCAATGTCCGGCGATCGTGTTAGCCCCGAACGGGTTAGCCGGCGGACAATTTGCAGGGCAAGCAGTATTTCGACCCTCTGGTAATCAACCGTTCGTGCCGTTTCCGTTTATCGGCGGAAGTGCCGGACATTTCGGTTATCCGGCAGGGCCGTTCCCGCCGGGGTCCGGAAATCCGACACTCGGTGTTTCGGCCGGCGGTGCCGCAAATAATTTTCCGGGTATCGGTTCGATCTACGGATCAATTTTACCCGGTGTAGTTTTAACAACCGTAGCACTTCCGGCAGGTCCGATCGGTGGGCCGAACCGAACAGGTCCGGGCGTTTTTGCGACTGCACCGAGTTATTTGCCCGATGCTCCGTTGCTCGGCAGACGTTACGGAACCTCGTCCTTCAGTACATTTACAGTTGGTGCGAAATGGCGATTTACGGGACCGAACAATCCGATTGGTGTAGGTATTATTCCTTTTTACAGATTTTATCATGACAAACCGAACAGTGCGGCTGGCTTTAATCAACTGCAGGGCGGTGCGAGTCCGGGTTCGGGTCGCGGCGACTTCGGTTTGATCGGATTTGCTGATGCGAGAGTTCGCTCCTGGTTAAATATTTCGGGTAACATCGGATACATCTATAACGGAGACATCAAAGCTGATTTTCCGGGCGGAGATGTTACGCTTCTTGATCGTGGTGATGAACTGATCGGAGCGATCGGTTTGGACTTCCCGGTCAATAAATACTTCCAACCGATTGCTGAGATTCGCTCTCTGCAATATGTCGGCGGAAGAACCCCGAACGCCTTTGAAAACAATCCGATTGACGGAATCGTTGGGGCGAGAGTGTTTATCCGACGCTGGGTCGGATTTGGTGCGGCTTATCGCCATCATTTCAACGCTCAGGATCGGGACAGTTTCGATGATGAAGACAGCTATACATCGAGTGTTCTGATTCCGTGTACGGCAACAACTACACAAACCGGTACGGGCGGATGTACACCGCAGGTTATTACAACCAGCTTTACCGGTGTGCCTCCGGGTTTCAGACCTTCAACCGACCCGCACGGATTTATCCTGCAAGGTTGGATCGGAAGACGTAATGAACGTCTGGCTGAAGTTATCAACTTACCGCCGACGATCAACTCGATTGATGTCAGCGATACGGAACTCAGATTGCCGTGTCCTCCGGGACAAATTCCGCGAGAAGGAACAAGCTGTGATGACGACCGTTCGGTTAATGTTACGGTCAATGCCACCGATCCTGAAAATGATCCGCTGACCTATAACTATACGGTTTCGGGCGGACGCATCGTCGGAACGGGACAAAATGTTACCTGGGATCTGAGCGGTGTTGATAAAGGAAGCTACACATTGACGGCAACGATCGATGATGGTTGCGGTGTTTGTGCGGCTCCGAAAACGGCGACTGTTGAGATCGTAGATTGTCCGGATTGTATACCTGATGTTTGCGAATGCGGTACTCTAGAAGTTACCGGACCGCCGACAACCGTTGAACCGGGTGAAACGATGACATTTACAGCCAGATTGACCGGCGGTGATGAAGAAAATGTAACCTTCAACTGGTCGGTTGACAAGGGTAGAATCATCGGCAGCAGCACCGGCTCTTCAATTACGGTTGATACGACCGGACTCCGAGAAGAAACTGTTACTGCAACCGTTACAACTTCAAGCAGTTGTCCCGAATGCGGAGCAGAAGGAACCGAAACCGGGGTAGTTGGTGGACCAGAACCGCCAGAACGGTTTGATGAGTTCGGAAATATCCCGAATAACGATGTCAGAAATCGTCTCGACTTGTTCTTTGTAGAATTACAAAACAGACCGGACGCAACCGGATACATCGTTAACTACGGAACAGCCAATCAAGTTGCCCGCAGAGAAAGACTCATCCGAGATCATATGCGACTACGCAACTTGCCTTCAGACCGTATCGTCTTTGTCAACGGTGGTGTTGAATCACAAATCAGAACAAGACTTTGGATCGTTCCGGCAGGTGCTGATCCGAGTACGATTGACGAGTAAACTTTAGCTCCAAATCTCTTTTGTGAGATACGGACATTTTTCAAAAGCGTGTTGTGATCTTAAGCATTCACAACACGCTTTTTTATTTTTACTTTACTTTTATTGAGTTTCTGATTAAGATATTGGCTGAATCGAAACCGGTTTTAGTTTTTTCAATTTGACCACGACGTTAAACCCATAATTTATAATAAATTGTCGGACAACAAAATGAGATGTTTTTGACATCAGACTAATGATTGTTGTTCATTGTCCTTTCCAAACAGAATTCCCTGAACGCATTTCGCGTATAAAAAAATTAGCTGGATAAATAATATGAGAGCAAATAAAAATTTGAAAGTTTGGCATTTATGGAGAAGTTTGATTGTTATTTGTATTGCAAGCGTGTTTGCATTTGCAGGTAATAATTTTGACGGAAGTTTTAAGCAGTGGAACGCCATCGGACCCAGCGGAGGCGATGTTCGGGTAATCAAAATTGATCCGAAAGATAAAGATCACCTTTTTGTCTCAACTCTCGATGGTCAGGTACATACATCTTTTGACGGCGGCAAAACCTGGCAATTACTCGTAAATTTAGATCGACCGCAATTGATTCTTGATAATCTGATCATTGATCCGAGAGACTCGAATTATATCTATACTGCCGGCCACAGACATAAACAGCCCGGCGGATTTTTTAAAACGACCGACGGCGGAAAAACCTGGAAAGAAGCAAAGGAATTAAAAGAAGAGGCGATTCACGCTCTTGTTCAATCTTCGAAAGACCCGGATTTACTTCTCGCCGGTTCGGTAAACGGCGTTTGGATCTCAAAGGATT
Source organism: Pyrinomonadaceae bacterium (assembly GCA_041940665.1). Lineage (GTDB taxonomy): Bacteria > Acidobacteriota > Blastocatellia > Pyrinomonadales > Pyrinomonadaceae > Aridibacter. The sequence continues at coordinate 10,352 of JBGTRS010000100.1, forward strand.
CTGGCGATTCCTGGAAAAAAATCACTTCCGATTCGGCCCCCGAGAAATTGGACGCATTTGCGATTGATCCGGAAGATACGAACACAATGTATGCCGGAACCTGGTATCGGGCCTATAAATCAACGGACGGCGGAAATAACTGGCGACTTGTCAAAAATGGCATGATTGATGATTCGGATGTTTTTGCCATAGATATCAATCCCGTCAATCCCGACCATGTTATTGCGGCGGCCTGCAGTGGAATCTATCTTTCGAATAATAAAGGTGAAACCTGGAAAAAAGTTCAGGGAATTCCATCTCAATCTCGCCGCACCAGGGATATTCTTCATCATCCGAGTAAACCCGGCTATGTTTATGCCGGTACGACAGAGGGCTTATGGAAGTCAACGAACGGCGGTGCAAGCTGGAGATTGGTGACTTCGAAAACTATCGAAATAAACTCGATAGCCGTCCATCCCGATGATCCGAACCGTGTTTTTCTGGGGACAAATAATTTCGGCGTAATGGTTTCGAATGATGCCGGACAAAATTGGGAACTCAATAACGGTAATTTTACCAGCCGTTTTACATACACCGTCGCCACCGATATCGAGAAATCAAATCGGTTATATGCCACCACGATAAATACGGCGACAGGCGGGGGCTATTTCTTCGTAAGTGATGATTACGGACAGACCTGGAATGCATCCGTGCAAAATTTGGATACGGAACGCACCATCGGTTTTTCGATCGCTCAGGATCAAACCAACCCCAATATAATTTATCTTGGAACGAACTTCGGAATTTTCCAGTCAAAAAATCGGGGCGTCAGTTGGGAACAGATCAAAGCACCGAAACCCGTAAAACCGACCAGACGCAGAAGCCGCCGGTCGCGTGTAAAAACCGCCCCGACACCCGAACCGCCGAAGGGTTTTGTCGCCGCATTGGAAACAAAGATTAATTTTCTGACATACACGAACGACGGAAAAAACGGATATTTGGCCGGAACGAATGAAGGATTGTACCGAAGCTATGATATTGCCAAAGGCTGGCAGAAACTTGAATTTGGTGAAGACATTGATCAACAGGTCTTTACGATTCACGTTTCATCGAAGATGCCGCAGGTAATCTGGGCGGGAACGGCGATTTCCGGGGTCGTGATGTCGAACGACGGCGGCGAAACCTGGAAAAAAGTTCCGACGATACCGCAGGGCGTTCCCGTCAGTGCGATCACATCAAACCCGGAACAGCCCGAAAAGATCTATGTCGGTACAACCCAAACGTTTTATATGAGTTCGGACTGGGGCAAAACCTGGACGCGACGCGGCGGAAATCTGCCGCTTGGCAACTATAACAGCA
>JBGTRS010000101.1:0-8158 GCA_041940665.1 Pyrinomonadaceae bacterium
TCAATGTTCAAATGGACAAATAGCTATTCTTCTTCCTCAGAACCATCCGAATCCTTTTTGATGCCGTATTTTTCGAGCCGATACTGCAATGTTCTGAAGGTCAGACCGAGCAGTTTGGCGGATTTGGTGATGTTGTGGTCGGTGCGTTCCATCGCTTGCGTGATCAGACTTTTTTCGACGTCTTCAAAATTCACGCCGTCGGGCGGCAGTTTGAATGCATCGCCGCTGATACTGCTTGTGGTGGTAGTTGAAAGCATTTCGGGCGGCAGATCGTCTTTGGTGATCGTGTCGTTTTCGCAAAGCAGGATCGCCCTTTCGATCGCCGATTCGAGTTGGCGGACGTTGCCGGGATAGCTGTAATTCAAAAGTACTTTTTCCGCGTCTTTTTCGATCTTTATAACACGTTTTGAATCGCGTGTGTGTTTTTTGATGAAAAATTCCATCAAAAGCGGAATGTCTGAAGTTCTTTCCCGAAGCGGCGGAATTTCTAATGAAAGGACGTTCAAGCGGTAATACAGGTCTTCGCGGAAACTTCCCTCTTCGGTCATTTTCAAAAGATCGCGGTTGGTTGCCGCCACGACGCGGACATCGATCGGAATTTCCTTGGTTCCGCCGACGCGGCGAATCTGTCTTTCCTGCAACGCCCGAAGTAATTTTGCCTGCAGGGAAATGTCCAACTCGCCGATCTCATCGAGAAACAGCGTTCCGCCGTCGGCAATCTGAAAAAGACCTTTTTTCTCGCCGACCGCTCCCGTAAAACTTCCCTTTTCATGTCCGAAAAGTTCCGATTCGAGCAGGTTTTCATTGATCGCGGCACAGTTGACGGCCTGGAAAATCTCATTTGCCCGCGGTGAATTTTTATGGATCGAACGGGCGATCAATTCCTTTCCCGTACCGCTTTCGCCGCGAACCAGAATGGTCGAATTCGATTTTGCCATTTTCAAAATCAGCTTTTTGACCTGATCCATTTCGGGCGAGCCGGAAACGATTTCGACATCGAGCGTTTTGAGTTGCGTCAAAGCCCTTGAAATCGTTTCAAGCAATTTTTCGCTGTCGTAGGGTTTTTGCAGATAATCGAATGCACCGAGCCGCAGAGCGTCAACCGCCGAATCAACCGAACCGTGGGCGGTTAAAAGTATGACGATAATGGATTTGTCAAAATCGGTCAGTTCTTTTAAAAGATCAAGACCGCTCATTCCCGTCATTTTCAGATCGGTCAAAACGAGATCAAAATGCCGGTCGGCGACAAATTTCATCGCCGCTTCGCCCGATGAAGCCGTCGTCACATCATAACCTTCGCCCGACAGGATCATCTCCAAAATCTCACGCTGACCTTTTTCATCGTCAACAACTAAAATTGATTTTCTACTCATAAAATTATTAATGACTACAATTACTGCAAGTTTTTCCTTTTAATGCTTCGTATCCTTCTTTGGCAATTATCGGTGTCATCAGAAGTGCGGCGATCGGATCTGCCCACCACCAGCCGAATAGAGCGTTCAATCCGAGACCGCCCAACAAAATTGCCGATAGATACATACAAATATCGGTTTGTTTGGCATCTGCTTCCATGGCGTGGCTGTGAATCTCTTTGGCAACGTTTTTCTTTTCGCGTGCCAGCCACCACATTACCGCTAAAGACAGAACCGCAATAACAATTCCGACATAACTTTCTTCCGGCGTTTCAACATAAATTAATTTCCTGACGGCTTCAAAACAAACATATCCTGCTAAAGCCAAAAGACTTATACCGACAAGCTGCAGTGCTCTTTTCTCGTGCTTTTCGCCTGCATAAAGCCGCCAAAGTAAGATCGTCCCGGACGAAACTTCGATAAATGAATCAATTCCGAAACCGACAAGAGCCACACTTCCGGCGAGAATTCCGGCACTAACGGCAACAAAACCTTCGATCAAATTCCAACTTATTGTCAGATATTCAAGGAATTTGCCGTATTTTATTGACTTTTCTTTTTCTAAAATTTCGTTATTCATGCTTTCGGCAATTCTACTGTAAACTTAGCTCCGTCATTTTCTTTAGATTCAACTTCAATTTTTCCATTATGGTCATCAATTATTCTTTTGACAATCGCTAACCCCAACCCGGTGCCGGTTTCTTTGGTGGAAAAATAAGGCTCGAAGATCTTTTCCAAATTCTCTTCCGGAATTCCGTTGCCGGTGTCTTTGACTTCGATCTTGACGGATTCTATATCGGACGAAATAACGACACTCAGATTTCCGCCCGTGTTTTCCATGGCCTGAGCGGAGTTAATGAATAGATTATTAAATACCGACCGCAAAATTTCCGGATCGCCTAAAACATTCGGAATTTCCTCGTGTTCGACGATGCTGATTTTAATGTTATGGTCTTCGGCCTGCGGTTCGATGATCCTGAGAGAATCTTCGATCACATCGCGGATTTTGATCGGTTGCAGATCGAGTTTGATCGGACGCGAATATCTGAGGAAATCCGTGATCTGCCGGTTGATGCGGTCAACCTCGATCTTTAATTGACAGGTCAGTTTTTCGAAATTCGCCTGTTTTTCCGCATCGTCGGGTTTGAATTTGTTCCGCAGATGATCGAGCGAAAGATTTATGTAATTCAAAGGATTGCGAATTTCGTGAGCGATGGCCGAAGCAAGTCTTCCGACGACTGCCGATTTTTCCGCCTCTTGCAATTGTTCCTGCAATTCGCGGGTGCGTTCGAGTTCGGCGGTCATTTCGTTAAACTGTGTCGCCAGTTGACCAATCTCGTCGCTTCTTCTCGCGTCCTGCAGACGAAAATCCAGATCGCCTTCGGCAACCCGTCTCGCCGCCTTTGATAAATTGGCGATCGGACGCGAAAAACGCCAGACCAGAAAAACCGTGATAATGGTCGAGAACAATAGTATGCCGAGCAGATAAATTATCGGTTGGGCGGCAAGTTTGTCCATTTCCTGTTTATTGGTTTTCAAAATCACCATGATATGCCAGCGTCCGGCACTTGTCTGCACTGGAATCGCGTGGGCTTCGGCATCGGTCGCGTCCGTAATTTCCATATAGGCATTCGGAAAGTTTTTGATCGCATCGCCCAATTTTTCTCTCGTTTCGATCAACGGCGGCAGGTCTTTGATATTCCTCAGATCTTTAAAAATATATTCGTCGTTCTCGTCCGTTTCGGGCAGATATTTTTCGCTGAGACTGTTAAATATCTGCCATTCGTTGTCAATGATGAGAATATCCAGAATCCTTTCTTTAGATTCCTCATTATAAAAGGAAAGCCCTTCGCGTTTGACGAAATCGCGTAAATCTTCCTTTTGCTGCATACCGTTGACACCGATGGCGAAACCGGCGAGCAGGGCCTGATCCTGAAGTTCGCTGATGCGTTGATTCTCCTCCTGTGTTTTTACGTTTAAGTAATACTGAACGCTCAGAGTGGCGATCAAAAGTAAAGCCAATATAATGAGGAGACGTAAGCGAAATGATTTTAGAATTTTTTTCATTTTTGTTTTTCGGTCTGTTAAATCAAATGATTTTGAAGTCGGGACAACTTTTTTCTAAAAAACCTTGTCGTCTGCCCGTTTGAATGTTATAGTTTTGAATAACTTGAAATCAAATTTTTCAAGCAAAAACCCAAAAAATAATATTCCGACAAAACTCTCTCCAGAACAATTAAAATCTTTTACGGAAACTTTAAAAAAGTTGTGAGGTAGTTTATTTGATGCAGTTTATCCCCAAGAATTTTTACCCGAAATTTACCCTTGTCCTTGTTTTTTTCCTTTTCCTCTTTTCAACCGATCTGTTTGCCGCCGAAACAACTCATCATTCCGATGCGGCCTTAAAAGCAGAAACAGCCCGCAATATCGCCGATGACAATCCCGACGGTGAAGATTTGGAGATTCGCCGGGCGGCCGTTGAAGCACTCGGCACAGCCGCCGGAACGGTCGTCGTGATGAACGCTCAGACGGGCCAGATTTTGACCATCGTCAATCAAAAATGGGCGATCGAAAACGGTTTCAAGCCCTGTTCGACAATAAAACTGGTGACGGGCATTGCGGGATATAACGAAAGTTTAATCAACAACAACGGAACGCTTGCCAAAGGAACGTACCGGCTGGCTCTTAACGACGCCCTTGCCTATTCCAACAATCCCTATTTTCAAAAAGTCGGAGCAAATTTGGGAAGCGAAAAAATGATCTATTACGCCCAGCAACTCGGTTTGGGTCAGATCACGGGAATAAACGCCGATAACGAATATGCCGGAACGCTTCCTTTCGGAAACGAAAATTTGCGGATCTATTCCCACGCCGATGATTTTCTAGTAACGCCCCTGCAGCTTTCCGTGATGGTTTCGGCGATCACCAACGGCGGCCGACTGCTCGTTCCGCAAATCCCGCGTTCCCGCCGCGAAAAAGCGAATTTTAGAGGGTTTTACAGAGATAAATTGCAGATAGATAAAAACGTCTATGAAAGAGTCATTCCCGGCATGACCGGAGCGGTCGAATACGGGACGGCCGGCCGGATCAAAAACGCGGATTTAAACATCGCCGGAAAAACTGGTTCCTGTATTTCGCAAAAAACCTGGGTCGGGCTTTTCGCCTCGGTCGCACCCGTCACTAATCCGAAATTTTCCGTCGTCGTCATTACCCGCGGCAGATATGCCCGCGGAAAATATTCCGCCGCCATCGCCGAAAAGGTCTATCAGGCCTTGCGTCCGCGTTACGGCGAAAGATTCAATCAGAATTTAGCCCGCAAAACCATCACCGTCAGATCGGCTCCGAAATATCCGGCGGAAACGACTGCCGATAACTCCAAAGCCCGCGAAGAAGAACCCGCACCGCCTTCGATCAAACCCAAAACCGTTCAGAACAATCCTCTGCCGACAAAAAATACCGTCATTACATATAAAAGAAATGCGGAAGACGAAGATTTTGAAGAAGACAAAGCGACCGATTCTGCTCCCAAAAAAGATAAACCGAAAGAACTCTTTCCAACCGTTGTGGTTGACGGTAAAACCGAAATAACCCGGCCGCGAGTTGTCGGAAATCAATAGACTTTAAGTATCCTTAAAAATATCTTACCGGTGAAGGATTCGGTAAGATATTTTTTTATGTAAACGCATCTCTGTATTGATTTGATATACTTTAAAACTTGACACAACTATATTATCTATATGATTATTGGTTTTTGTGTCTTTTTTTTCAGATAATTTTGCAAAATTCGGATGATATTTAATTTTTTTGCAAACATAATCTTGCAACTTTTTTTCAGCACCCAACATCTGAACAACGCAAACGAGGGAAACTTCTCACTACTGGAGTTTCTTAAAATTTGAAAAAATTAACAAAAGAAGATTTAAAAAATGCTTGGAGGGAATATTTTAATGAAAACCTTTTTCAGAGTTACAGTGCTTGGACTTTTAATGGTTGTTTTAACGGCCTTCTCCGTTTCGGCGGTGATGGCTCAGGATGGAAATGATGATCAAAAAGAGAAAGAAACTCTATATAAATGTTTCGTAGATAATTACGATAAGAACACGATCGAACAAAAAGAAAAAGCGATTGATTGTGCCAAACAATATATTGCGAAGTTTAAGGATGATACGCAATACGTTAAGTACTTCGAAGAAGCGATTCCAGATTTGGAAAAGTGGATAAAAGACGAGATAAAAAGGAAAGAAGTAGAAAAGAAACGTCTTGAAGATGAAAAACGCATCAATAGATTTGATACAGCTTATCGAGCCGCCGTTGGTGCTAAAACGGACATTGCTACGAAATGGGCTGAAGCCTTTGCCGCCGGTGACGATTTGATCAAAAATAATCCGAGTTTCGCTCTTGATGCAAAAATTATTTTAGCTTCTGCCGGTAAAGGTTATCTCGCTCAGGCTGAACCGCCGATTGATACCTATAATAATAAGACGATCGCTTACGCGGAAGAAGCAATTAGCGATTTGGAAAGCGGAAAAAAATCAGATAACTTTGGTGCTTATAATTACATTTACAAAACCAAAGAAAATGCTTTGGGAGAAATGAACTTTATTATCGGATTTATAAAGTATGTCCGTCAGGAGAAAAAAGACGAAGGTGTCAAATACTTCTATAAAGCGACTCAACACGAGTCGGACGCCAAGAAAAACACCGGCGTATATAAATCAATCGGTTCCTGGTATCTGAGCAAAGCCGGCAAGATCGGTGATAAGAGAAAAGCTGTTCTTGCTAAAAATAAAGCGATCGAAGAAGATGCGACGCTTACTGAAGAAGAAAAGAAAGCAAAAATTGACGCGAATATCGCTGAAGCACAGGAATTATTCGCTCTTGAAAAAGGCTATGCCGACCGAGCAATTGATGCTTACGCCAGAGCCCATGCTCTAAGCAAGGACGCCAATGATAAAGCGGCGATCTTTACAACTTTGAAAGGTTTGTTTGAATTCCGCTACAACGATCCGAAAGATGAGCTGAAAAAATCGGAAGCGAACATTAATTCTTATGTTGCTTCGGTAAACACCAAAACGATGCCGAATCCGGCAACGGAAGTTGAACCGGTGAAAACAGAAGAAGAAGCTCCAAGCGATAAACCGGCTGATACGACCAAAGAAGAGGCAAAATCTTCCGACAATAAATCGGGTGCGACCCGCAGTCGAACGGTTTCAAAAACCTCAACTGACAACCAATAGAGTATTCCTAACAAGCAATACTTTGAAAAGAGCCGAGCCGAATGTTTTTAATTAAAGCATTCGGCTTTCTCTTTTTTTAAAAATTTTTATAAAATCAAAAGCGATGCCGAAATCGCCTGCACAACTCGAAAAACTTCTGGATTACAGGTTTCAGGATCAGACTCTTCTCAAGCGTGCCGTCACACATCGCTCCTGGGCGTATGAAAAGATCACCAACGGCAATGACGAAGAAGTCAGACTTTTGCAGAATGAAACTCTGGAATTTGTCGGTGATTCGGTTCTCGGACTGGTCATTGCCGAACAGCTCTATACCCGCAATCCGAATTCGAGCGAAGGCGATCTGACCTTGATGAAACACCATCTCGTCAGTTCCGAAACGCTCGGCAAGATCGCCAAACGATTGAAACTCGGCGATTATATGCGGGTCGGAAAAGGCGAAGAAAAAACCGGCGGCAGACGCAAACAGGCCTTGCTGGCCGACACTTTGGAAGCAGTCATCGCCGCAGTTTTTTTCGATGGCGGATATGATGCGGCCAAATCATTTGTAAAGAGAATATTCGCCGAATATCTGAGCGAAGTGACGCCGACCTCTTCGCTCGATTTCAAGACGCTTTTGCAGGAAAAACTCCAATCCGAAAAGCGTTCCGCTCCCGTTTACAAAGTTGTCAAAACCGACGGACCTTCGCACGACCGAATTTTTTGGGTGGAAGCCGTTTGGGACAACGGAAAAACCAAAGGTAAAGGAACTTCGATCAAATCCGCCGAAATGGAAGCCGCCAATTCGGCCTTGAAGATCATCGAACAGGAAAGAAAAAATAACAAAGTCATAAAGTCTGACGTATAAAAACTTTTATGAGCAAACAGGAAAAAGTCACCGAATCAAAACCGGAAATAAAATCACAAAAAGTCGCCGAACCGAAAAATATCGTCGCCGAATATTTCGAATCATTTGTTGTCACGCTGATTATGGCACTTTTCGGGATGACCTTTATCATCCAGGCCGTCACCGTGCCGACCGGCTCGATGCAGAATACGATTCTCATCGGCGATTATCTGCTGGTCAATAAATTCATCTTCGCCCCGAGCGGTACGCCCTTGCCCTTCTTGCCGCAACGCGAGATCAGACGCGGCGATGTCATCGTTTTTAAATATCCGGGATTCAAACATGATCCCGAACGGGACAGATCAAGAACTCCGCCGCTTATTCCCTATCAGATAAACTACGTCAAAAGAGTCATCGGTCTGCCCGGCGAAACGATCGAGTTCCGTGACAATCAGATTTTTATAAACGGAAAATTACTGCCCGAACATCGCGTTATCGGTTACGCCGACGATCAGATCTCCGCTCTTGAAACAAAAGAATTTGAAAAAAGAGAACCCGAGGACTCTTACAGTGTTTATTATCGTGAAGATACGATGAGAGCCGCTCAGGTAGGAACCGAACTTCGCACCGATCAATATGATATCGGCGTCCAGGGCAAACCGATGAAAATTCCACCCGGACATTAT
>JBGTRS010000101.1:8168-11634 GCA_041940665.1 Pyrinomonadaceae bacterium
CAGTGAAGACAGCCGTTTCTGGGGCTTTGTTCCGCGGGAACTGGTCATCGGACAGGCAATGTTCGTCTATTGGTCGTGCGATCAGGGAGCATCCGGCGGAAGCATCGGCGGCTGTCTTACGCATCCGCGGCTCGACCGCATCGGAAAGATGATTAAGTAATTCATTTGTTCTTCGTCCTTCGTCCTTCGCTAAAAAGCAACGGACGAAGAACGAAGGACAATAGACCAACAATGAAATTCAACCAGGAAGTTTCCGACGCTCGCCGAAACAACAAACCGATCGTTGCCCTCGAATCAACCGTCATCGCCCACGGTTTGCCGTATCCCGAAAACCTGGAAACCGCATTTGCTTTGGAAAAGATCATCCGCGAAAACGGGGCGGTTCCGGCGACGATCGCCGTTTTTGAAGGCGAATTCTGTGTCGGTTTAGACAAAGAACAGATCGAACAGCTTGCCGACGGCAAAGACATTCGGAAGATTTCCCGACGTGATCTCGCCATCGCCTCCGCCAAAAAATTAAATTGTGCGACGACCGTCGCGACGACAATGTTTATCGCCAAACGTGCCGGCATAAAAGTTTTTTCAACGGGCGGAATCGGCGGCGTTCACAGAGGATTTCAAACGGATGTTTCGGCCGATCTGCCGGAACTTGCGTCAACACCGATGATCACCGTCTGCACGGGAGCCAAAATCGTTCTCGATCTGCCCGCCACCCGCGAATGGCTCGAAACGAACGGCGTTTGCGTTCTCGGTTTCGGATGCGATGAGCTTCCCGCTTTTTATTCGAACAAAAGCGGTTTAACGGTTGATGAACGAGTCGAAACGGCGGAAGAAGTCGTTAAAATCGCCCAAGCCCGAGATGAACTCGATTTACAAAATGCGATACTCGTTACCGTTCCCGTTCCGAAAGAGGCGGAAATTGATGCGAAAAGACTGGAGGAAATTTTAAAAGAATCCTTAAAACAAGCGAAAAAACAAAATATCAAGGGCAAGGAAACGACACCTTTTCTGCTTTCCAAAATGTCCGAACTGAGCATCGGTCAGACCTTACACACGAACATCGCCCTTCTGAAAAATAATGCCAAAGTCGCCGCTCAAATCGCAAAAGCAAGTCAATAATCTTTGAGAACTGTAAGTATCCCTGCTTGCCTGAATTGCGACAGCAATTGATAAATGTTCACATCTAAAAATACGAAGTTGAAATCAGCCCGTTAATGAACAGCGGACTAGCAAGCAGGGATGCTTGCACATCTTGAATCGTTATGTTTCGCTATTTTCCTTCAGAGGATTTTTGATCATCAGTTCGACATCAACCGGAATCACCCGTTTGAATTTAAAGCCGAGTTTATTGAATTTCCCGAAGACGAAAATCCGGCCTTTGACGAGCCATTCATCCTTTGAATCCTGATATTCTTTCAAAGCACCGCGTAAGGTTTGTGTCGTGCTGACGAAGATTTCGACAGGCTTTTTAAGTTCAACGGGTTCGCCTTTTTTGAACTCGAAACTTTCCTTATATTCTTCGATATTGACCTTGATACCGTTGACCTCGAAATCTTTGAACGAAATAAAATCAATCGTTCCGCTCTGACCGAACACGGTTACTTTGCTTCCGAGTTCGACCGTTACACCGAATAGCCCAACGCTTGCCACTTCGGGTTCTTCAAAATCCACTTCGACCCGCAAATCCTTTTCCTTTGCATCGGATTCGGATTCATTTTGAACTTTTATATCGGCTTTATAAACTTTGTAACCGCGGATTTTATCGGGCAGGTCTTGCGAATTCGAGGCATCTGCAAAAATAAAAAGGCAGATAAAAATTGAAACAAGGAGAGAGATTTTATATTGAAAATCACGAAGTCGAAGCATTTGTCTTTTCGCTGAACTTTGAATTGTCCTTATCCTTCGGCGGCTCTTCGGTTTTTTTTTCTTTTTCGAGGTCTTTTTTGATCGCGTCGAGAATGCCGTTGATAAATTGCGTCGCCTCGTAGGTCGAAAACCGGCGGGCAATCTCTAAAGCCTCGTTAATAACTACCGTATAAGGCGTATCTTCAAAAAGAAATTCATTGACGGCAAGACGCAGGATGTTGCGGTCAACGATTGCCATCCGTTCGATTCGCCAATGTTCGGCACGTGTGCGGATCTTGTCGTCAATCGCCGACAGACGGCGTAACGTTCCGAGTGTCAGATTATTTGCGAATTCACGTGCCGCATCGTCAAAATCATCCTCGCTCAGTTCCTTCCAAAAATCGCGTGTCAAATTAGACTGATTCGTTTTAGCGACATCAGCCGCAAACAACATCTGCAATGCACATTCACGTGCTTTACGTCTTGCTCCCATAATCCTTGTTTCTGATATTTCAAACTGCGTGCGGAAACGCTTGATTTTCCCCTTTTTTATCCTTTCCGCCGCCTAATTCTTTGTATAAATTTACGATCTCAACTGCCGACATCGCCGCTTCCACACCTTTATTGCCGGATTTAACGCCCGAACGATTGACGGCTTGCTCAACCGTATCGGCCGTGATGATCCCGAACAAAACCGGAACGCCCGTATTCATTGCCGCCTGAGCGATTCCTTTGGCCGCTTCACCGGCGACAAAATCGAAATGCGGAGTTTCGCCGCGGATCACGACGCCGATGCAGATGACCGCATCGAAATTTCCGCTTGCCGCGACCTTTTGTGCCGTCAAAGGCAACTCATACGATCCGGGAACTTTGAAGACCTCGACATCGTCTTCATTCGCTCCGAGTCGCTCCAAAGTATCCAAAGCACCTTCGGTCAGTTTTGATGTCAAAAAATCGTTCCAACGCGATGCGATGATCGCAAATCGGAAGCCTTCTGCTTTTAGTAGCCCTTGATTAACTTTCGGTTGCAAAATTTTTCTCCTTTCAAACAGTCAAAATCGCTGTTTTTCAGTATAAAATGGCCTACCTCAAAAGGCAAAAGAAAAATGTAAGGAATTTCTGACGAACCTTTACTTTCCGAAATTTCATCTATCAACTTTACGGATAAACTATTGAAACTTTTTGTTTTGATACCGATTCAAACCTTTTTTAAGATATGTTATAGTAAATCCTTTTTGAACAGGTGGATTTTAGAAGAATATGAGTATGTTGCGTAGCATTTTGATCAAACTCGGACTGGCCGACCTTTCCGCTCAACGAAGTCCGATCGAAGTTTTCGTCCTGGATGACGATCAACGAAGACATCGTTGGTTCAAGAAAAGATTTAAAGGCGATCACATAGAAATCGCCGAAACGGTTGAAAAGGCAAAGGAACTTTCGAAGATGGAAGCCCTTCAAATGGCACAAACTTATATAGCCCAATTGGCAGAATTACTTAAAGGCAATTAATAATGTTTTTATTTGTTTAAATGAACATTTAAATAATTATCCTTTAAAAGAAAAACTATTAGAATCATATCCTAAGGGGAAAATATTAGGTATTGATGGTGTAACAGAAGGT